>JAYVST010000542.1:0-3864 GCA_043775255.1 Burkholderiales bacterium | reverse complement strand
GCCGCAGCGCCGAACTGCTGGCGCGGATTCGCAATTTCTTCGGGCTCTCGCCGTAGCGATGGCGCCGGGCCTGCGCGGGCGCAACAAACCTACCGATCGCCGACCCGCATTTCCGGCCAGCCGCTGGTCCCGGTCCGGCTCGCCCCTGGTCCCGGTCCGGCTTGCCGCTGGTCCCGGTCCGGCGACCCGTTGATTTCAGTCCGGCTCACTGCTGACCTTGGTCAAGGATAGCCCCGGCCGGCCGCGCCCGTCCTGCTTGCCGTACACTCGAGGTTTATGTCGTCCGCTTCCAGCATGGCGCCTGAAACCCCTAGATGAATCGACGCGATTTCACCCGCTGCTTCTGTGCATTGGCCGCCACCGGCCCGATGGTGCGCCGTGCGGCCGCGCAGACACAGGGCGCCGACGCCGAGGCGCCCGCGCCGGCCCCGGTACCAACCTCGACAGCAGAAATATCGTTCACCTCGCGTGCCGGGGAACTCCTGTTTCGCGCCATGGCGCTCTTGGGCACCCGCTACCAACGCGGCGGCAATTCGCCTGAGACCGGATTCGACTGTTCCGGCTTCGTCGGCTATCTGTACCGCGAGGTGCTGAACTTGAAGCTGCCGCGCAGCACAAACGAGATCTGGAGCCACGGCGTGGAGGTTGCGCGCGACACTCTCGAACCGGGCGATCTGGTGTTCTTCAATACCCTGCGCCGCCCGTTCTCGCATGTGGGCGTCTTCGTCGGCGACGGCAAGTTCATCCACGCGCCCGCCTCTGGCGGCGCCGTGCGCACCGAGAGCATGAACCAACGCTACTGGACGCAGCGTTGGAACGGCGCCAAGCGCGTCGGCACCTGACCCGTAGCTCGCTCGACTGCACAATCCCGCCATTCCCGGAAACTCGAATGCTTTTTCCCACCACCTTGGTCGGCAGCTACCCGCAACCCGAATGGCTGATCGACCGCGCGAAACTGGCCGGACGCTTTCCGCCGCGCACCCGCGCGAAGGAACTGTGGCGCATTCCCGAGCCGTACCTTGAAGAGGCGATGAACGATGCCACCCGCCTGGCCATCAAGGCACAGGAAGACGCAGGCTTGGACATCATCACGGACGGCGAGATCCGCCGTGAAAGCTATTCCAACCGTTTTGCCACCGCGCTGGCCGGAGTCGACATCGACAACCCCGGCACCGCGCTCGACCGCAGCGGACACCCCAACCCGGTGCCGCGCATCACCGGCAAGATCGAGCGACTGCGCGACGTCGAAGTAGCCGACCTGAAATTCCTCAAAGCCAGCCTGAAAAAACCGGGCGCGCAGGCCAAGATCACCGTGCCCGGCCCGTTCACCATGAGCTGTCAAGCGCAGAACGACTTCTACGCCACCGATGCCGATGCGGCGATGGACTACGCGGTGGCCGTCAACGAAGAAATCCGCGCCCTCTTCGCCGCCGGCGCGGACGTGGTGCAAATCGACGAGCCCTACATGCAGGCGCGCCCGGAAAAGGCGCGCGAGTACGGTTTGCGCGCTTTGAACCGCGCCCTCGAAGGCATCAGCGGGACCACCGCCGTGCACATTTGCTTCGGCTACGCCGCAGTGATCCACGCACGTCCATCAGGCTATTCGTTCCTGCCGGAATTGCACGCTTGCGCCTGCAAGCAGGTGTCGCTCGAAACCGCCCAGTCCAATCTCGACACCGCCGTCCTGAAGACTTTAGACAACAAGAAGATCATCCTTGGCGTGATCGACCTGTCGGACATGCATGTCGAAGCGGCCGAGGTGGTCGCCCAGCGCATCCGCCGCGCCCTGCCCTACGTGCCGGCCGAGAACATCATCGTCGCGCCCGACTGCGGCATGAAGTATCTGCCGCGCGAGGCGGCCGACGGCAAGATGCGCGCAATGGTCGAAGGCGCGGCCATCGTCAGGCGCGAAATCGCCGGGCGCGCCTAGCAGCTTGGGGAGCGTCGGCGCAGCCAGCCCAGCGCGCAAAGCGCTGCTCCGAACAACGCAAGCCCGTCGGGTTCCGGAACGGCACCCTGTGCCGTGTGTACTGCTCCGGCCGGGTGCTGCTCGGTAACACTACCAACCAGGTAGAAATCGACGCATTGCATGCCGATCAAGACCTGGCAGCCGATCTTGCCGGGATGGAAATTGGCGTCCTGGTCGCCGATCAGACCGGGAATCAGCAGGCCTGGCTCGATCGTCGTCCAGGCGCTCCCGCTTGATTCGAGATGAAGCGCTCCCCCAATCGGATCGACATAGGTGATGCCGCCATCAAATGTCAATTCGACAAATACGTCGAAAAATGAATTGAAGGTGCCGCCGGTGCCGGAACCATCGCTGGTCATCGTCATCTGCCCGCTGCTTTGCAGGGTCGGCGACTCGCGCAGGCGCACCAGGGGATCGACGGTGCTCACCAGCGACAGCGCCACCATTTCGATGGCGATCGTGCATTGGCTGCCCGCCGTCGCCAGACCGAGGGCGCAGTCACCGCGGCGCTGCACGATCGTATCGGTTGAACCCGGTCCGAGCGGCAATCCGGCCAAGGGATTGAGCCCCCCGAGCGGCGCAAAAAACGTGGGTTGGATTGTCTCGAAATAGTCCGACCCGAGCAGCACGAGGTCGGCACGTGCGGGGCCTGCAAACAACACCGCCAGCAATGCGGTTGCCGCACAAGTAGTGCGGACGACAAATGAACATTTGTGCATGTCTGTCTCCTGAGTTGGATACGCGCCGAAAAGATCGAGGCCAGGCATTTTCACGGCGCTATACTCCCGCCAGCGCGAAACGGGTGGGCTGCCATTCCGAAGTAAACGCATGAATCGTGCCCCGAACCGCAACTGGGGTCACGCGACATAACCCGTTTCGCATGGCCTGCGACGGTCCGGCCACTGGCGGGAGGCGCCATGCGCAAACTCAGAACATCGCATTGCGAAGAATTGCGCGCGGAGATCGCGCACGCGATCGGGCAGTCCGACGATGCGCGCTTCCTGCACCGCTTGCATTGCGTGCTGCTGGCAAGCGAGGGGCCTGGCTGCTACGTGGTGGCGCGCTGGTTCCGCGAAGACCCACGCACCCTCGAGCGCTGGATCCATGCCTATGAGAGCGGTGGGGCCGACCGCCTGAGGGATCACCATCACGGCGGCCGTCCGCCGCGCCTGACCGAAAACGTGGCGCGCGCGCTTGCGGCGGACATCGGGCGCGGCCCCGTCGCCAGCGGCTACGATGAAGAGTCCTGGAACGGCCGCCTGTTGGCAGAGCATATTGAACTTCGCCACGGTGTGCACCTGGGCATGCGCCAGTGCCAACGCATTCTGCGTCGGCTGAAAGTAGTGCCATCCTGAACCGGGCACCTCACAGACGGTGCGGTCGATCCTGCCATTTCTCGCGCATGCGACACCCATTTCGTCGCCGACGTGCACATTTGCCTTGCATCGTGTACCGCAGCGCATTTTCGTAAGGGCGACTGTCAAAAATCCCGACAGCGCAAACATCTGGCTTACACTGCCCGATCCATGTTCTCGCGCTTACACCATGACCACAATTGCCACCGCCCGTACCCTGACCCGCTACAACCAGTGGGCCAACCGGATTTTCTTTGACGCCGCCCTCGCCCTGCCGCCGGGTGAAACGGAAAAACCGCGCCAGACGCTGTTCAAGAACATCGTTCACACCCTCAACCACAACCTTGTGATCGGCTCGATCTTCCGCGCCCATGTGGAAGGGCGCGAACACGGCTACAGCGCGCGCAACACTGCCGAAACCCCGTCGCTGCCCGACCTGTGGGCCGCGCAACAGGCCTTCGACGCATGGTTCATCGAATGGGGCGACAGCCTTGCGCCGGCAGCGCTCGATGAAACCATCAGCTTCACCTTCGTCGGCGG
>JAYVST010000541.1:0-4134 GCA_043775255.1 Burkholderiales bacterium | reverse complement strand
CGCTTCGGCTTTGGTCATACCGGCACTGCTTCATCGAGAACCCGCTGACGGAATTTGTCCGGCAGGCCGCGAGGCGTAAGCACATCCACCGGCACGCCCAGAAGTTGTTTGAGCTCATGACGAATTGCGCCAATGTCAAACAACGACGTTTCGCTCGTGGGCTCGACAAGCAAATCCAGATCGCTGCCCTCCTTGTCGCTGCCGTCCAGAGCCGAACCAAACACGCGCACATTACTGACGCGATGGCTCTCCGCAATTATGCGAATCGCGGGTCGATGGAGGGCAAGTGCTTCTGAAGGGCGCATTTTGAGTGCCGAGAAAAACAAACGGACATGAAAACTGGACCAGACTATACCGGATCGCTGTTTCGCTCCTTCCAGGTCAGGGCCGCCCGAGATCTTCCAGCAACGAGGTGGCCACGGCTTCTTCCGCGATCGCCACGCCGTGGCGCCGCATCGCCGGCGCCAAGGCGTCGTCCCACGATGCCTCGACACCGGCATCTGGAAACCAACAGGCGGCTGTCAATCGCGGCAACGGCATATTCCACCAACTCGCCGCTGCGTGAGGCGGTCACCGGGCTTGCGCAGCCGGCCAAGGTTGCGCCGCACTGACGCCGGTCCTGCCGATCCCACCGGATGCGGCCCTGGCAGCGCCAATGCATCGCCCAGCGGTGCGCAACGTCTGGGCGATGCTGCAGGGCGCGCATCTACGAAGCGCTGCACCTGTTGCGCCCGCAGTGCGGCAGCGCGATGAAGATCATCGCTTCCATCACCGAAGCGGCGGCGCGCTGGGAGATTCTCGGTCATCTGCATGAGCCGACTTCGCCGCCGCGCCTGACGCCGGCCCGTGGGCCGCCGCTGTGGGAGGTGCCGGGCAGCGAACCGGCCGAGGGCGATCCACGCGCGCGGCCCATTCCGCAACCAATAGTCGCTATCGAGCGCGGCCAGAAATAAATGGCGGGACGAAATGCGGTAAAATGTTAGCTAACCTAGCTAACTACGTTCACGAACTCGGGGTGCGCCATGCAAATCAACATGCACGAAGCAAAAAGCCAGTTATCGAAACTGGTGCAAGCCGCACTCGACGGTGAAGAGGTGATTATCGCCCGCAACGGCGCACCGGTGGTGCGGATCACCAAATTCATACCCGCAAAAATCAAGCGCAAACCCGGCGCCTGGGAGGGAAAACTCTGGCTGGCCGATGACTGGGACAGTCCTGAGACAAACCGGATGATCAACGAGAAACTGCAAAACAGCGCCCTCTTTCCGGCTGAACCAGAGACGTACAGTGTCAACGAGCCGCAGCGCCCTTATAAGGGTGCGCCGAAAGAGCGCACAGCAAAGCGCGGCGTCAAGCGCAAGCCATGAAACTGCTCCTCGACACGCATTTTGCGATCTGGTGGCTGGGCAATAGTCCGCGCCTTTCCGGACAGGCGCGGCAGCGAATTGCGGAAGGCGATTGCGTCATCAGCGCGGTCAGTTTGGTCGAGATTCGAATGAAAATCGCAGCCGGAAAGCTCTCGCTACCCTCCGGTGCCAGCGCCGCGCGGCAACTTGCGTCGGAAGGATTTGGCATGCTCCCGCTCAAACCGGAGCATGTTGACGAAAGCGCACGCTTTGAACAAGCGCATAACGATGTCTTCGACCGTCTGCTGCTCGGAGCGGCTGCGGCTGAGAACTTCGCGCTGCTCACGCGCGACGCAGCGCTGCTCGCGCTCGCGAAGAAGGCGAAGCTTGCGTGGGTGGTGGAAGCTTGATTTGCAGAAGGTATGGAAGAGAATCATCCCGAAAGCGTTGACGCGAGCAATTCTTGGCAAGTGCCCCCTGACCGGGTAAGTATTTCGTATATGCATGGTTAGTACCAACGGGCGGGAGGCCTGAACGTGTCCAAAGAAGCTGTTTTCACGATGAAGCTGGAATCCGAACTGCGTGACCAATTCATGGCCGAAGCCGAAGCCAGCCACCGGCCTGCCTCTCAGGTGCTGCGGGAGCTGATGCGCGAGTTCGTCGAGCGGCAGCGCCAAGCGCGTGAGGTCGATGCCTTCATAGGCAGCAAGGTCGAAGCTGGCAGGGTGTCCATGCTTGCAGGTGTCGGTCGCTCCAATGATGAGGTTGAAGCCAAGTTCGCAGCGCGACGCGCCCGCGCAGCCGCCCAGCCGCGAAAATAATCTGGACACCGCAAGCCGAACAAGACCGCGACGACATTTGGCTGCACATCGCCGCCGACAACCCTGGCCCTGCAGTGCGCATGGACGAGCTGTTCAACGACGCGGCGGCCAGGCTTGCCAACCATCCGAAGCTTGGACGCCCCGGCAAGATCGCCGGCACCCGCGAGCCGATCCCGCACCAAAACTATCGCCTGGTGTACGAGCTTGCGGGCGAAACCGTGTAGGTCTTGACCTTGCTGCACACTTCACAGCAGTGGCCGTCTATGCAAGGCTCATAGCCGCCATGCCTGGTGCCGCCCACTCACCCGGCAGTGGGGAAGCTTTTGTCGCATGCCCGAAGACAATTTCGCCGACGCTGCGGGGCCGGCTTTGCGGGTCAGGGCCGCCCGAGATCTTCGAGCAACGACGCGGCCACGGCTTCTTCCGCGATCGCCACGCCGTGACGTCGCATCGCCGGCGCCAAGCCGTCGTCCCACGATGCCTCGACGCCGGCGCCGTCCAGATCGTGCCGCGCGTGCGAGACGCCTGTGACGGCCGCCTCGTAGTCCCGTGCCATGAAGCGCCAGGGCCGCGCCTCCCAAGTGCGCATGACGTGGTTGGCGATGCGCAGTCCCGCCCAGTCGAAATCGCCGTGATAGCGCAGACTGGCGCCGGCTTGCGCCAGTAGGGCGAGCAGGGTTCGCTGCGCGGCAGCCGGCATGCCGTCGGTACACACCAGCGGCGCGCAACGCTCGCCCACGCGGTCGGCGGCGATGGCCACAAGGTTCGGGTTTTCGCACACGTACACCATCACATCCGCCACCGCCCACGCGGGTGGCGAGCGCAACAGGCGACGCAGCGACAGGTAACCGGGTTCGCCGAGTGCGGCGGGAAGCGGCGCGCCGGACTGCACCGGTAGATTGAGGAACAGCGCGGGCCGGGCCAGTTCGTTGACCAGCACGCCGGCGCGCGCCCAGACATCGCGCGTGCGCTCGTCACCCGCGTTGCCCGGCGCGTCGGCTTGGGCATCGGGCGAGCTGCTCGGCTGCGGCCGCCCGGACTCGTGCTGGCGCCAGGCCGCCAATACCAGCGTTGCCACGGCCTGGCCACGGTCGAGCGCGTGCGCGTCGCCGAGCGTCTCGGCAGCCAGTTGGGCGCGCGCCAAGCCGGCGGCGGGGAGTCTATGCAGCACGCTCGCCGCGCGCTCGAGTAACTGCGCGGCGGCGGCGGCGTTCTGTCTGGCCAGGCGCTTGAGCAGTCCGAGCGCGGCCGGCGTGCGCAGGAGGTCGGCAAGCGCCGGGTGCGCGCAGCCGGCCACCACGGTTGACCAACTTGCCAGCGCCGTGGCACGCATCGCAGCGGTGTGCGGGATCGGGCCATCGATCCGTTCCAGCGCCTCGCGCAGCGAGTTGGCGATGCCGGCTTGGCGCAACGCGATGTCAAGCGCCGCCACGTCGATTTGCATCGATTTCACCTGCCGCGGCGGACGCCCCGTCAGCAGGGCCAACGCCTCGCTTTCCGCTGCGCGGAGGGAGCCCAGGCGCAGCACGCCGGGCGGCGCGTCCGGCGCGGCGTGTTCGAAGTGGCGGCGCAGCCGCGCGCGCAAGCCGGCGAGCGCAGTACCGCCGAGCAGATTGCCGAGTCGCGGGTCCGGCGGATTCATGGCGCGGGAAACCGCCGGTCCGGATCGTCCTCGCGTCGTTTCGCGCGGCCATCCCAGGTCCAGCGCGAGACGAACACCGCGTCGATACCTTCGCGCCGCTGCAACTGGCAGATCGACACGCCGGGCAGTTCCGCGTAGCAGGCCCACTCGCGTTCGCTGGTGATGACGAAATCGAGGTCGAACTCGCGGATCAGCCCCATGCAATGCGCGCGCGCCGCGTCGTCGATGCCGGCGAAGGCTTCGTCGAGCAGCATCAGGCGCGGTGCGTGCGGATTGCTGCCCTCGCTGTAGAAGCTGGCGATGGCGGCGAACAGCGGCACCGTCA
>JAYVST010000540.1:0-2570 GCA_043775255.1 Burkholderiales bacterium | reverse complement strand
GCCGACCGGCACGGCGGGCGCGTGGTCACGCTCAACCTCACACCCTGGTGGATCGGCGTACCGCACCGCATCGGCGCGCTCGAGCGTGCCCTCGACATCATGCTGGGCCATGCGGGCGTGTGGTCGGCCAGCGCGGGCGAGGTGATCGCGGCGTTCAGGGCGCAGGAAGTGAACGCATGAGCGCCCCGCTCACTGCGGGGTTGGCGGCATTTGTCTCAGGGATCACGCCGCAGTCGATTCCGCCGGAAGCGCTGGAGGTGGTGCGGCTCGGCTTCACCGACTGTTGCGCGTCGCTCATGGCCGGGTTGCCCGAACCCGCTACCCGCATCGTGGCGTCGATGGCGCGCGCCAACGGCGGGCGCGCCGAGAGCCGGGTGCTGTTTGGTGCGCAGAGGCTGCCGGCGCCCGAGGCTGCGCTCGTCAACGCCACCTGCGCCCACGCGCTCGACTACGACGACTACGCGTTCTCCAACCATCCGAGCGCGGTGCTGGTGCCGGCCATCCTGGCGCTGGCCGACACCTGCGGCGCCTCGGGCGCGCGCATGGCCGCTGCCTACGTGGCGGGCTATGAGACCTGGGCCGAACTGTACCTGCGCGAGACCGACCACTACCATGCCAAGGGCTGGCACCCTACCGCCACCTTCGGTCCGCTCGCCGCGGCGGCGGCGGCCAGCGTGGTGCTGGGCCTGGATGCGGAGCGCACGCGCAACGCGCTGGCCATCGCCGGATCGTTCGCCGGCGGCCTGATGGAAAACTTCGGCACCGGCGTCAAGCCCCTGCATGCCGGGCGCGGCGCGCAGTCCGGCGTGATCGCCGCCCGCTTGGCCCAGGCCGGCATGGATGCCAGCCCGGTGGCGCTCGAAGGCGAGCGCGGCCTGATGCGCGCGCTTTCGCCCAAAGGCGCGGTCGACCTCGAGCGGCCGCTTGGCGTGGGACGTGAATGGCGCATCCTCAAATGGCGCCTCAACATCAAGAAGTACCCCACCGTCGGCGCTTCGCAACGCACCATCGATTCGCTCCTGGCACTGCGCGAAAGTCAGGTCATCGATGCGGCGCAGATCAAGTCGATCGTGCCACTGATCTCGGCGCGCCAGGCCGCACAGATGAACTTCCACGCGCCGGCCACCGCACTGGAGGCCAAGTTCAGTCTGGAATTCGCGGCCGCCTGTGCGCTTCTGCACGGCAAGGTCGGGCTGGCCGAACTGACCGACGCAGTGGTGACGAGTGCGCCGATCAAGGCGCTGATCGCACGCACCACGCTCGATCGCACCAGCGAAACCGACCCTTCCTATCCGGGCGCGGCACCCGCCGATTTCGTCACCCTTACCTTCAACGATGGCGCCTGCCTGGTATCGCCGCCGGTCAAGCGCGCCTCCGGCCATGCCGATGCGCCGCTCTCGACAGCCGGGTTGTGGGCCAAGTTCGCCGATTGCGCCCGAGCGGGCCAGGTGGAGGAATCGCGCGCACGCGCTTTTTTCGACTGCATGCAGCGCATCGACAGCCTGGCCTCCTCCGCGGACATCCCCCACCTATGAAGGGCGCCGCAGATTGAGGGACGCGTGGCGCTCGTCAAGCTGCCCGAGTCCGGGATGACCGCGCTGCGGACTGCGTCCGGCGCGGCGCCCGACCCGGCCGCCGTATTGCTCGAACCGCTCGAGCTCAATGGCTCGCTGACGCTGGCGAATCGGATCGTTCTGGCGCCGTGCACGCGCAACCGCGCCGACCTGGGCGAGTTGCCGACCGCGGGTGCGGTGCCGCACTACGCCAGCCGCGCCGACGCCGGCCTGTTGGTCAGCGAGGCGACGCTGATCGCACCGCGCCTCAAGGGTTACTTAGACACGCCCGGCATCTACAGTGCAGCGCATGCCGCGCGCTGGGCCGCGGTGACGGCAGCGGTACATGCGCAGGGAAGCCTGATCTTCTGCCAACTGTGGCATCCGGGACGGCTCGGTCACTCGCACTTCATCGGCGCGGCGCCTCTGGCGCCATCGGCCGTCGCCACGCGCGGCGCGGCGCGGCGCACCTGCGGCATCGCGCTGGCCCACGAGACGCAACTGGCGATGACCGCCGCCGACATCGATGCGGCGCTTGCGCAATTCGGCAGCGCGGCACGCTACGCCCGTGATGCCGGCTTCGACGGGGTCGAGGTGCACGGCGGCAACGGCTACCTGCCGGAGCAGTTCCTGCGCGGCAGCAGCAACCTGCGCTGCGACGGCTGGGGCGGACCGCCGCACCGGCGCGCACGCTTTGTCATCGAGGCGGTCGATGCCTGAGCCGCCGTGTTCGGCCACGCGCGCGTCGGCCTGCGGCTCTCACCGGCGGGCGATTTTGGCAATATGGAGCGCGGTCCCGGCGACGAGGACGCCTACATTGCCGCCATCGAAGCGATCAACGCACGGGGCATCGCCTATCTCCACTCGGGCATCGTCCTTGACCGCGAGTTCGATTACCTCGGTGGGCGCCCCAGCGCTTTCCTGCGCCGCCATCATCGCGGCGCGCTGATCGGCAACGGCGGTTACGACCTCGACAGCGCGGCCGGCGCCATCCGCGCCGGGCACTTTGACGCCATC
>JAYVST010000539.1:0-3723 GCA_043775255.1 Burkholderiales bacterium | reverse complement strand
CCCGGTGGCGGCGCGGTACACCAGGCGCTTGCAGTTGGCGAGCGCGAGCGCGGCGCCCGCAGCGAGACGGATGGCGATTTTCGTTGCCTCCGCTTCAAGTTCCGCGCGCGGCACCACCCAGTTCACCATGCCGATTTGGAGTGCCGTCGGCGCGTCGATCACGTCGCCCAGCATCAAGGCGGCCATCGCGCGGCGCGTGCCGAGCAGTTGGGTCATGGACCATGAGGTGCCGCCGTCCGGGCTGGTGCCGATGGCGGTGTAGGCGGGCACGAACTTGGCGTCATCGGCCGCGATCACCAGGTCGGCGGCCATGGCCAGGCCCAGGCCGCCGCCGGCTACCGCACCTTGCGTCGCGGCCAGCACCGGTACCGACAACGCGCGCATGCCGCAGATGATGCGGTGGAACTGCTTGATCAGGTTGTCTGCGGTGGCCGGTGCGCCGGGCAAATCGTTGTGGAACACCTTCAGGTCGCCGCCGGCCATGAAGGCGCGGCCGATGCCGGCGAGGATGACGACGCGCACCGCTTTGTCGGCGGCCACCGCATCGATCGCGTCGCCTAAGGCGCCGGCCATCGCGAAGTCGAGCGCGTTCATGCTCTTCGGCAGGTTCAGGGTGATACGCGCGATCGGGCCGTCGATGGCCAGCAGCACGGGGGATGGGGTGGCGGTGTCGGTCATGCGTTTGGTCCTTGCGAGTGGGGGATGGGGTGACGATTGGCGCGACACAAGCGGGCATCGAACTGACACGTGAACAAGTTTAGGCCAAAGCTGCGGCGCTCGTAGCATGGCCGGCAATGGAGACCGACGTGTTACCGTTCCAGCAGCAGCTTCGCCAGCCCATCCGGCGCACTCATCATCGCGTTGTGCCCGGTTTTCATTTCCACATACGTCCAGGCCGCGTCGGCCTTCAGGCGCGGCTTCAGGCCATTGAAGTCGCCGTAGTAGGGCTCGGTGCAGTCGATGTAGGTGCGCGGCAGGGCCGCGGCGCCGCGGCCGGCGGCGAGCTTGGGCAGGCGCAGATGCGAGAGGTAGCAGCCATAGGGGTGCGGGCGCAGGCGGCGATTGCCCCAGGCGATGTCGGCCGGGTCGGTCAGGCCGAAGGTGGCGGCGTCCGGTGGCGGAATGAAGAGGCCGCCGGCTTTGCGTGCACTGGCGTGGCGCAATTCGGCGGCGGCCGGGGTGTTGAAATCGCTCCAGCGGTTGCCGTCCTGCGGCACCAAGGCGTCCAGATAGATCAGGCGGGCGATGGCGCCGGTGCCGTCCTGCCTGTCTGCGGCGCCGGTGATGATGAGGCCGCCATAGGAGTGGCCCACCAGCACCGCGCCTTGCAGTTCCTCGCTTTCGATGAAGCTGGTCACGTCGTCGACATGGGTGTCGAGAGTGATCTGCTTGCCAAGCAGGTGGGCATGTTCGCCCATGCCGGCCAGGGTCGGGGTGTGGACCTCATGGCCGCAGGCGCGCAGCAGGCGTGCGACGCGCGACCAGCACCAGCCGCCGTGGAAAGCGCCGTGGATCAGAACAAAAGTGGTCATGCGGTAGTCCTTTCGAGGAAACGTTGTGTGACGGCCGTCGCTTGCCGGGCGCTATTGTCGGCTAAGCAGTCGATGCGTTCAAGGTTGCTGAAACTTCTTTGCCAGGTGATTTGCCGCTTGGCCAGCTGACGGGTGGCGAAGATACCGCGGTCGCGCAATTCGGCCTTGGGCAGGCGGCCGTCCTGCATGTGCCACACCTGGCGATAGCCGACGCAGCGCATCGATGGCATGGCGGCGCTGAGGCCGGGGTGGCGTTCACGCAGGGTGCGCACTTCGTCGACCAGGCCGGCGGCAAGCATCGCCTCGAAGCGTCTTGCAATGCGTTCATGCAGTCGCGCGCGATCCGAGGGTTCGAGCGCGATGCTGCATAGTTCAAACGGGAGGCGGGCGGCGCCAATGGGGGTTCGCTTGAACAACTGCGACAGCGGCGTGCCGGTGATGCGGAACACCTCCAGCGCGCGGCCGATGCGCTGCGCATCGGTGGGGCTTAAGCGGGCGGCGGTCGGGGCGTCCACCTGTGCGAGGTCGGCATAGAGGGCCGGCCAGCCGCGTGCGGCAGCGTCGGCTTCGATGCCGGCACGCAGCAGGGGATCGGCCTTGGGCAGGTCGTCCAGACCGTCGCGCAGGGCCTTGAAATACAGCATGGTGCCGCCGGTGAAAATCGGCAGGCGGTCGCGTGCAAGGATGTCGGCAGCAGCGTTGAGCGCGTCGGCGCGAAAGCGCGCTGCGGAATAGCTTTCGGTGGGCTCGATCAGGTCGATCAAATGGTGCGGCACGCCGGCGCGCTCGTCCATCGAAGGCTTGGCGGTGCCGATGTCCATGCCGCGGTACACCAGCGCGGAATCCATCGAGATCACTTCGCCGTTGAATGCCTGCGCCAACGCCACGGCGAGCCCGGTCTTGCCGGACGCGGTGGGGCCGATCAATGCGATGGCGCGTGCTTGCACGAAGGCCGGGCGGGGTGCTCAGCGTCCGCGCAGGAACAGGCGGTCGAGGTCGGCCAGGCCGAACTGGTACCAGGTCGGGCGGCCGTGGTTGCACTGGCCGCTGCGTTCGGTCGACTCCATCTGTCGCAGCAGGGCGTCCATCTCGGGCAGCGACAGGCGGCGATTGGCGCGCACCGCCGCGTGGCAGGCCATGGTCGAGAGCAGTTCGTCGCGATGGCGCGTGAGCACGTCGCCCGAGCCGACCTCCTGCAATTCGCGCAGCACGTCGCGGGCGAGCGCCTTGGCGTCGGCGTCGGCCAGCAGCGCCGGTACCGCGCGCACCGCGAGGCTGGTCTCGGAGAGTGGCGTGACTTCGAAGCCGAGCGCGGCCAAGGTGTCGGCATAGTCTCCCGCAGTCGCGACCTCGATGCGCTCGGCGTTGAACGCGAGCGGAATCAACAGGGGCTGCGCGGCGATCTTGCGCGACTCGAGACCGGCCTTGAACGATTCGTACAGGATGCGCTCGTGCGCCGCGTGCATGTCCACCAGCACCAGGCCGGCGTGATTCTGGGCCAGGATGTAGATGCCGTGTAGTTGCGCCAGGGCCTGGCCGAGGGGCTGGTCACCCTCAGGCAACGACGCGGGTGCATAGGTGGCCGCCGGCGCCTCCATCACCCCTTGCGTCGCGCCGGTGTTCGCGAACAGCGCGTAATACGCGGGCGGCGATTGCCGCTGCCCCGCCGAGGCGAACAGGTTCACCGGCCGCGCCGCGCCGGCATGTGCTGGCGCCGGATCGGGCAAGCCCAGCCTCGACGCGGCGTCTGGCGCCACTGCTTGGGCGGCGCTCCCGGCCAGGGCCACGGCGACTGCGCGCATGACGAACTGGTGAATGCCCTGGCTTTCACGGAAGCGCACCTCGATCTTGGCCGGATGCACATTCACGTCGACGCCGGTCGGCGGCAGGGTAAGAAACAGCGCGTAGCTCGGCTGCCGGTCGCCGTGCAGAACGTCTGCGTAAGCGGCGCGTACCGCGTGCTGCAGGACCTTGTCGCGCACATAGCGGCCATTGACGAAAAAATACTGCGCGTCGCGCGTGCCTTTCGCGTCCGCCGGGTTGCCCGCCAGGCCCAGCAAGGTCAGCGGCCCGGCCTGCGCCTCGACCACCCGCGCGCTCGCCGCGAACTCGTCGCCCAGCACCTGCGCCACCCGTTGCGCCTGCGTGGCCGGCTTCAGGTGCAGCGCGACCCGCCCGTTATGCGTCAAGG
>JAYVST010000538.1:0-21807 GCA_043775255.1 Burkholderiales bacterium | reverse complement strand
CCGTTTCATCGCCGTAGGCCGCATCAGCCAATACCGTGCCGCGCGGATAGCCTGCCTTCAGCGCCGCCTCGATCTGTTGCAAGGCCAATTGCGGCTTGGTGGCGAACACCACCTCGCTCGGCACACCGACCTCGCTACAGCGCTCAGCGTCGTCGCTCCACACGCGTGGAAGATACAAGCGGAATGCAACCGGCAGGCTGCCTTGGTGCGTGCCAATCGACAGCGTCACCGCCACTCGGCAGTTGTCCTGCTTGCCCGTCTGTCCGCAGTACTGGTGCGCAACTCCCACCGAGTGCTTTCCCTTCTTGGGCAAACCCGTGTCGTCGACAATCCAGTTGACCGACTCGTGCGCGCGCACCAACTTGGGCAGGACTTCATTGGCCACCTTACCGAGCATCGCCTCATCGCTCCAATTCGCTGCCGCAACCACGTGATGCATCGACTGATGCGCCGACCGCACCTGCGCCGGCTGCACTCGCGCCGCCATCGGTTCCACGCTCTTGCGACCACCCGGCAACACCAATCCCTTCAGATACCAGCGCCCCGGTTGCTCTCGATCAGCGTGACCCATCGTCGCCACCATCGCATCACAGTACCTCTCGAACCGCCTTTCCAGACTCATCCTCATGGCATCCCTCAGAAAGTACTTGAAGAAGTCGCCATAATGCACTATTATTTAACATAGTAGTACTAGCAGCCTGTCGGACTTGGGGCGATGGTGCAGCTGCTATGTGAGGTGCCGCAGATGGCGGGCGGGCGCGATTATGTCAATATGACGGAGAGTGGCTACAGCAGCCATTCTTCGTTGATTGTCAGCAGTAAATCATCCCTGCGGCCACCGTGTGATTCGTGACTTCATCGATCACGATGAAGCCGCCGGTGGCGCGGTTGTCGCGGTAGGCATCGAACGCCAGCGGCTGTTGGGTTTTCAGTTTGACGAAGCCAATGTCGTTGAGCGCGAGGGTGGCAGCGTCGCGTTGCGCGCCGGTTTCGACATCGACGCGCGCGTCCACCGCGGTGAATTTCGCGCGCACTGATTGCGCACCGAGTTTGATCAAATATTTGCGCGCCGCATCGAGCGTCTCCTGATTCATCCAGCAGACCACCGCGTTCAATTGGTTCGACGCGTGTGGCGCGGTGCCCGCTGAAATCAAATCGCCGCGCGAAATGTCGATGGCGTCTTCGAGCAACAGCGTGACCGACTGCGGCGCAGCGGCACTGCCAATCGAGCGCAACGCACCGCGCTCATAAACGACGATGTCTTTGATGCGTGTGGTCTTGCCGCCGGGCATTGCGGTCACCGCATCGCCAACACCAACGCGTCCCGATTCGATCCGGCCCTGATAGCCGCGATAGTCGTGGTACGCGGGCGCTTCGGGCAATTGCGGGCGGCTCACCAGTTGCACCGGAAAGCGGAACGGCTGCTCGTGCAGCGCAGCGGAGACATCGACACTCTCCAGAAAATCAAGCAGCACCGGGCCGCGATACCACGGCATGTGCGCGGACGCATCGACGACGTTGTCGCCCAACAAGGCCGAGAGCGGGATCGCTTGCACCTGCGGTGCCGTGCCGGGCAAGCCGTCTTGTGCAATGAAGGCGCGAAACTCGTTGTCGGTGCGCGCAAACACCGCTTCGCTGTAATCCACCAAATCCATTTTGTTGACGGCCAGCACCACATGGCGGATGCCGAGCAGGCGCGCTATCAGCGCGTGCCGCTTCGATTGCGTTGAGAGCCCGTTGCGCGCATCGACCAGCACAATCGCCAGATCAGCGGTGGAGGCGCCGGTCACCATGTTGCGCGTGTACTGCTCGTGGCCGGGTGTGTCGGCGATGATGAACTTGCGCTTCGGCGTCGCGAAGTAGCGGTACGCCACGTCGATCGTGATGCCCTGCTCACGCTCGGCGATCAGGCCGTCGGTGAGCAGTGACAGATCGACCTGCATTTGTTCGGTCGTGCGGCGCAGGCGTTTGGTGGCGCGCTCAACCTGCACCAGCTGGTCTTCGAAAATCGATTTCGAGTCGTAGAGCAGGCGGCCGATCAAAGTGCTCTTGCCGTCATCGACGCTGCCGGCGGTGGAGAAGCGCAGCAGTCCCGAGGACGCGGCCGGGACGGAGGTTGCCGTGTGCAATGCGGTGCTCATCAGAAATACCCTTCCTTTTTGCGCAGCTCCATCGCCGCTTCCGAGGTCTGGTCGTCGATCCGCGTGGCGCCACGCTCGGTGATGCGGGTGGCCCCGGTTTCCAGAATGATTTCTTCCACCGTGCGCGCGGGCGACGCCACCGGCGCGGTGCAGGTCATGTCGCCCACCGTGCGAAAACGCACCGTGAGCGTCTCCACCGCTTCGCCCGGTTTCGGCTGCACCAGATGCGACACCGGCAGGATGCCGTTCGGTTTACGGATTACTTCGCGCGGATGGGCGAAGTAGATCGATGGCACCTCGAGTGCCTCGCGTGCGATGTATTGCCACACGTCGAGTTCAGTCCAGTTGGAAATCGGAAACACGCGCATGTGCTCGCCCTGGTGCGTGTGCGTGTTGTAGAGGTTCCAGAGTTCGGGGCGCTGGTTTTTCGGATCCCACTGGCCGAATTCATCACGGAACGAAAAGATGCGTTCCTTGGCGCGGGCTTTTTCCTCGTCTCGGCGGGCACCGCCGAAGCAGGCGTCGAAGCCGAATTCTTCAATCGCATCGAGCAGGGTCACGCTCTGGTGGCGGTTGCGCGATTCATCCGATGACTTCAGACGCACGCGGCCAGACTTGATCGAGTCTTCGACCGAGCGCACGATCAGTTCCTCACCCAGCTCGGCTACCCTTGCGTCGCGAAAGGCGATCACTTCGGGGAAGTTGTGTTCTGTATCGACATGCAACAGCGGGAATGGGAAGCGGCCTGGGCGAAATGCTTTTTCTGCCAGGCGCAGCAGCACGATGGAATCCTTGCCGCCAGAGAACAGCAGCGCCGGATTGCGGCATTCGGCAGCGACTTCGCGCATGATGTGAATCGCCTCGGATTCGAGCCAATCGAGGTGGCTGCCGCCGTGGATTGCGGTGTCAAACGTGTGAGCCGTGTCGAGCACGGCTTGCGGGGCTTGAGCGTTCATGCGAGAGTTTCTTCCTGAGATTGGTTGTGATGGGTGACGGCCACGTGCAGTCCGCATTCTTTTTTATCCGCTGTCTCCCACCACCAGCGGCCGGCACGGACGTCTTCACCCGGTTCAATCGCGCGGGTGCAGGGCGCACAGCCAATGCTCGGAAAGCCGCGATCATGGAGGACGTTGGATGGCACGCCGTTGTCCTTGATGTAGGCTTCGACATCGGCGAGCGTCCAGTCGATCAGCGGATTAAATTTGGTCAGACCATACTGGGCATCGAAGGCCGACTCGCTCAACTGCGCGCGCGATGCCGCCTGCTCGCGGCGCAAGCCGGTGACCCACGCCTGCTTGTCGGCAAGAGCGCGCTTGAGCGGTGCTACCTTGCGTACTGCGCAGCAGTCCTGGCGCTGGCTCACACTTTCGAAAAAGCCGTTGATGCCGTTGAGCCGTACGTAGTGTTCAACCGCCTGGGTCTGCGGGTAATACACCGCGATGCGTTTTTTGTAATGCGCTTCGGTTGCAGCGAGCAAGTCCAGCGTCTCGGGGTGAAGGCGCCCGGTGTCGAGCGTAAACAGGCTGATGGCAGGTGCATGCCTGACGATGAGATCGGTGACCACCATGTCTTCCAGACCCAGGCTGGTGGAAAAAGCGGCCGGTGCCTGCGCTTGAGCACGCTGCAAAATGGAGATGGCGTGTTCGATCTTGTGCATGATGGAAATTCGCGCGTACCGTTACGAAACGAGCTTGGCGCCAACCAAAACAAGCATTGCGGCAAGTGCCGGACGGAGAAACTTCTCGGGCAATTTGCGCGACCAATGACTGCCCAGCATCACGCCGGGAATCGAGCCAACCAAGAGAGCGGCGAGTAGCCCCAGATCGACCGTGCCGAGCGTCGCGTGGCCCAGGCCCGCCACCAGCGTCAGCGGCACTGCGTGCGCAATATCGGTGCCGACGATTTGCACGGCGGGCCGGGAGGGGTAGAGAAAGATCAGCACGGCTACGCCGACTGCACCCGCGCCCACCGAAGACAGCGTGACCAGCACGCCCAGCACCGCGCCGGTGGCAACCGTCGCCATGGCGATGCGGCGATCACTCCAGCGCGCCACCGGCGACAGCGCCGCCAGCCGCGCCCTGAAAATGATCGCCGCCGCCGTCAGCAGCAGGGCCACGCCGAGCGTGCCCTTGATCGCCGCCGCGAGAGTGCCCGGCGCCGGCGCGATCAGATGCAGCAAGACTGTAGTCACCAGCGCCATCGGCACGCTGCCCAGAGCCAGCCAGCCGGCCACGCCGTAGTCCACCGTGCCCTGGCGGTCATGTACGTAAATGCCGCCTGCTTTGGTGACGGCGGCATAGAGCAAATCAGTGCCGACGGCGGTCGCCGGGGCGATGCCGAAAGCCAACACCAGCAGGGGCGTCATCAGCGAGCCGCCGCCAATGCCGGTCAAGCCGACGATGATGCCGACCAGAAAGCCGGACAGCGAAGTGAGGGGAGAAAACCAGTCCATGGGGACGCATTTTGAGCGCGTCCGTATATTCCGTCAAAGAATATTATTTCACTTTGTTATCCTTTATAGTAATTAATGAAAGCTGCTCTTTGAGCCATCCATTGAGTACAGCGGAGTCGAATTGGCGGCTGCGCCAGCCGATGTAACCATCGGGCCGCACCAGCAATACAGCCGGTGCATGAATGCCGTGACGCCGCCATTGTGCTTCGTTGTGATCGTTGCTTGGAGCTGCGAACATGGACACTTGAATAGCCGGTGCCGGCAAAGCGCTCGCTCTCCGCAAAACTTTCGATCAGCCATGGCCGGTAGCCGTATTGTTCTTCAAAATCCAGGTCAACGCGGCGCAGCGCCATCCCCAGCACACATGAGGCCAGATTGTGACAGCGCACTGCGGCGCGAATCAGAAAGCGGCTCATGCCCACGATTCGGTGCAAGCGCTCGCGTCTTGTCTGGATGTCCCAGCCGATCCATCGATCCCTATCAGCGAGTCGAATCGCCGCGGCGCCGAAACCCAGCCCCCAGCCAGCCGTGCTCGGAGCCAATCAGATAGCGCATCTGCGCCCCCACCAGCGGACCGCCTCCCTGGGGGTGCTCGCACAGCATCAGTTCGTTCCAGATGTGCATGGACGCAACCGTGTCAACCTTGATCAAACACAGACCGCGTACTTCGCCCGCCTGACCAGGGACGTCTTGCGCATCTTCAACCGGCGCATCCAGACGGCGCGCGCTCCTGGCCCCTTTGCCCCCTGGCGCTGGCTGCGGGCAATTCAAAGTGCCCCGCGCTCTCCATCTCGCGCAGCGCCAAAATGCAGCCGCTTCGCTGTACCCGACCCCTTGCATCGTGAAATCCAAATCGCTCGCACGCCGCATCGGCAATCGCCGACCGGTATGCATGGGCATCCTCTCTCAAGAGCCCCCAGACATTCGCAATGGCGCTCTGCTCACGCAGCGCTCGCTTGATCTGGCTTTGCGTCTCCACGGCGCCACGATAAACGCTCCAAGCAAAAATGTTCGGCGCAATTATGGGTAATGGGCAGTGCTAGCCCCCTTCGATTTCTGCCTTTTTCCCATCTGGTAGGGCGTGTTGGACTCGAACCAACGACCAAGGGATTATGAGTCCCCTGCTCTAACCGACTGAGCTAACGCCCCTCATTGCAAAGCGAGGGCGGATTCTAGCAAGGATGCGCAATTTTTCCTTTCAGCCGAAGGCCGCGAAGGGAATCGTGTCGAACAGCGGGTTTCGACAAGCGGTGTGGACCCGCCCCGATGCACCAACGCGACGCCACTCTCTTTCCAAACAAGCTTCGTCTGGCGCCTCGACTCACCAATGAGAACCCTCATAAGAGAGCGCACTAATAATATTCCTCTCGAATTCCGTTATGATTGCGAGGTTTTCTCGTTGGCCTTGCGCCGGCAGGAAAACGCAAGGGGCAACACCACCACCACAAGAGGAGTTTGTACTCATGGCAACAAAATCACGTATCCGCTGGACCGCCGAAGAACAGAAAGCAGTCATCACCGCAGCCAAGGAGCTGGTCGCCAAGGGCAACAAGATGACGGCGGATCAACGCCTCGCCAAGGCGCAGGCAGTCCTGCCGAAGAACAGGCGCCGCCCGTCGAATGCCAATCTAAGCAGCTGGCTCTCGAAAGCGGTTCGCGGCAATGCGCCCGTGACCAAGGCGGTTGCGGGAAGGGCGGGCGCCGGTCAGGCGCATGTTGCAGCATCTTCGCCGACGCTTACCCAGGCATTGATCAGTGCCGGCGCCGTCGTTCTGCAAGGCATCCTGACCGACCGCGGCGTACAACGCGCCTTCAGGCAACTGGTCGGGAAGGCTTAGATCGTTTGATGCTGCTTGGTTCCTGGCGTACCCGTGCCGCAAGTACTCTGGCGGGCAATGCGGGTACACCGGGACCGGACTGCCCGGTTCAATTTGTCGCCGGCGCCACCATGTGGCGCACCAGCGGAGGCTCCGCGCCGACGTGAAAGCGCGCCACCATCGCCTCGCGCCTTGCATCGTCGCGCGAGATGCGCTGGTACAGGCGCTGCTGCTGATCCCATGAGGAGAGCAGGAATGTCTCCACATAGAAACCGCGTCGGGTGATGTCCTCGAACACGCCCCAACGGTAGGCGCCGTCGCGCAGGCGCTCACCGGACAGCTCACGCAGGCGCCGCAGGAATTCTTCGGCTTGCGCCGGTTCGATGCAGTATTCGATCGACACCAGCACCGGGCCGCGGCTGGGCGAGACCGCCTCGTGCACCTGCGGTTCGGGCCACCAGTGCAGTGCCGGGGTCAAGTCCGGTGGCTGGTCCGGCAAGGCGGCGCGGCTGAAGATGATCACGCCCACGGCTGCGCAAGCGGCGGCGGCGCCAAACGCCTGACGCAGCGTCGCGTGGTCCGCCACCCAGCCCCACACCAGGCTGCCGACGGTCATCGCGCCGGCAAAAACCATCAGGTAAATCGCCATGCCGCGCCCGCGCATCCAGTCAGGCAGGTGCGCCTGAGCCGATACATTGGCCACCGTCAGGCCGGCCAGCCAGGCCGCACCGGCAACGAAGGCGATGAGCGCCGCGAGGTAGATGTTTGGCACGAGTGCCAGCGCAGCCAGCACGCCCCCGGTGGTCCCGAGGGCGAGGCGGTAGGTATGGTCCTGCGAAAGTTTCTTGCGCAGCCACGGAAGCGACAACGCGGTGATGACGGTGCCGATGCCGATGGCCGCCAGTAGGTTGCCGTAGGCGCCGGGCGAGCCGCCCAGTTCGCGCCGCACCAGGACCGGCAACAACGTCCAGTAGGCACTGGCGACAAACACGAACATGGCCAGCCGCGCCAGCACGCCCTGCAATACCGGCGCGTGGCGCACAAAGCGAAGTCCGGCCGCCATCGCGCCCGGAAAACTCTCGCGCGCCATCGCAGCCGCAGGTTTGCCCGCCGCGCGCCACCAGACAAACGCAGCCACCACCACCACATACCCGAGCGCATTGGCGAAAAACGCCGCGGCCGTGCCAAGGGCTGCCACCACAAGGCCGGCGACCGCAGGGCCGACCGCGCGCGAAAGGTTCAGGCCCATTCCGTTGAGCGCGACCGCCTGTTCCATCTGTTCGCGCGGCACCAACAGCGGCACCAGCGACTGTTGGGTCGGCTGCAACAGGGCCGACCCGATGCCCGTGACGAACACCGCCGCCACCAAAAGCGCCGGCGTGAGCGTCGCCGTAAGCGCGGCCAGGCCGATGGCGGCCGCCATGACCGCGAGCAGTGTGTTGAGCGTGAGGTTGAGCGCCCGGCGGTTGACCATGTCGGCCAGCGCGCCGGCCGGCAGGGCCAGCAGCATTACCGGCAACGAAGACGCCGCCTTGACCAAACCGACCGCCACCGACGAGAGGGACAGCGAAGTCATCAGCCAGGCGGCAGCCAGTTCGCGCATACCGGTGGCGATGTTGCCCAGCAGGGTGGCGCTCCAGATCACCAGGAACACCGGCTGCGCAAAGGGCGCCCAGAAGGACGGTGCCGGTTTCCCGCCAGATGTTGCCGGTGTCCTGCTCGCTGCCGCGGAAGATGTCGCTTGCGCGTCGGCCTTTGCCACCCTGTCGTTCGCTCCGTTCATTGCATAACCATTATCGCCTCATCACAAGTGCCGATGCTCTTTCGTGACGCAATTCACATTCCGCCAACATGGTGGGGCGATCGGGTGATTCCTGTCACAAGAAATCACAATTCGCCGTTGTCAAGGCGCGCGCCGCAAGCAACACTCTGTCCTGCCGCATTTGCGCGCATCACCCTCTGGAGAATTCGTGTTCAAACGTTGGATCGGCAGCATGGCAGGCAGCACACGCCGCTCGGGTCGCGCGGCGCAAGGGGCGCTGGAACGGGAACTTGCCTATCTTGCGCAAGAGCTTGCCCTCACGCGCGACCTGCTGCCGCTTCTGACGCGCCAGCGCGGTGGCGCCTGGACCGCGCATGACAAGGCGCAACTGCGCGCCCATGTGTGGCGCATCTCGCGGCTGTCCACCTACATGCTGGTGATCATGCTACCCGGTTCGTTTATCGCCCTGCCGCTCATCGCGGTCTGGCGCGATCGGCAGCGCAACCGACCGCGCGACGCAGGCGCAGCGGCCGCCGCCGAAACCTGAACCGCGTCCGGTCGCCAGCCCAGCGGTCTGCGCGTCCTCGGCGCGTCCTCGGCGCACACCGGTTTGCGCCCCCGAAACCGCATTGCCGATGGCAGTCTCTCGCGAGACCGTCATGTTTCCGGCAACCGCCATCAAGCCTGCAGAGCGCGCATCGCCGCGATGAACTCGCGCTTGAGTTCCGGCATGGCAGATGTAGCGCAAGCCTCCTGGCCGCGCGTCGAAATGACGCGCCGGCCGGCCACATGGACTTCGGCAAAACCGGCGCCCGGGGTCGAGAACACCAGGGCGTCGAGCAGATGCCGATCCGGTACGCCTGAGAGCGATATAGCGCCGGCGTCGAGCACGAGGAAGTCGGCCCGATTGCCCGGCGCGAACCCGCCCAGCGCGCGCGCCGTGGCTTGCCTGCCGCCGCCCAACGCGGCTTCGTAGAGTGCGGTCGCGCTGCTCGCGCTCGGCATGGAGCGTGCCGCCACATTGCGCCGACGTAGCGCCGAGCGCTGCATGTATTCGAGCGTCTGGAGCTCCAGCGGCCACGCACGGTTGACATGGCTGTCGGAGCCGATCGACCAGGCGCCGCCCGCATAGGCGGGCAGATCGAAGACGCCGTCGCCGAGATTGGCTTCGGTGGTCGGGCAAAGAACGACCGCCGCGCCGGCGGCCCGCGCAGCGGCCAGCTCCGCGCGGTTCGCATGGGTCGCATGCACCAGATTCCAGCGCTCGGCCGGCGCGGCGCGCGCGAGCAGCCATTCGAGGGGACGGCGGCCGGTGTGGGCGAGGCAGTCGGCCACCTCACGTTCCTGTTCGGCCACATGGATGTGCAGTGGCAGGTCGGCGTCTACCGCCGCCTGCGCCACTTCATCGAGCGCGCCTGGCGCCACCGCGCGCAACGAATGGATCGCCACCCCGGGATTGGTCAGGGGCCCGGCCTGTCGGGCAATGTCACAGGCAAGACGCATGACGCCTTCGGGCGTTGAAGCGAAGCGGCGCTGTTCCTGCGCCAGGCTTCTCGCCCCGAAACCTGAACGCATGTAGAGCGTGGGCAAGAGGGTGAGGCCGATGCCGACACGCGTGGCAGCCCGTACCAGCGCCAGCGCAATTTCGCCCGGATCGGCATAGGCGGTGCCGTCGAGATCGTTGTGCAGGTAGTGGAATTCGCACACGTGGGTATAGCCGCCGGCCAGGAGTTCGGCATACAGAAAGCTCGCAATCGCCTCCATCTGTGCCGGCGTGATGCGATTGGCGACCGCGTACATGCGCTCGCGCCAGCTCCAGAAATCGTCGGTCGCGTTCGCCCCGGCGGCGCGTTGTTCGGTAAAGCCCGCGATTGCGCGCTGGAATGCGTGGCTGTGCGCGTTGACCAGTGCGGGCATTGCAGGCCCGGACAGGCGAATGGCGTCTCCCGGAGCGGCGCCGGGCTCGCACCCGTTCCAGTGGCCGTCGCTGCCGACGCTGAGCAGCACGTCGCGCGCCCAGGCGCCGTCGATCCATGCCAGCGCGGCGAAGTAACGCGTTTGCCGGCCCGTAACTCCGTCCGCCGGCGACGCCGTAGCGGTACTCACGCCAGCGCCCCGGCGAACACGGTGTGTAGACGCGGATTCGCGCCGAAGGCGTAACACAGCTCGGCCGGGCGCCGCACGTCCCAGACCACGAAATCGGCCCGCATGCCTGCTGCCAGCACGCCACGATCGGCGAGTCCGAGCGCGCGTGCCGCATTGCGCGTCACCCCGGCCAGCGCCTCTTCCGGCGTGAGCCTGAAGAGCGTGCAACCCATGCTGAGCATCAACAGGATGGACGTGCAGGGAGAACTGCCGGGGTTGCAATCGGTTGCCAGTGCGATGGGCACCCGCTGCCGGCGCAGCAGGTCCACCGGCGGCACGCGCGTCTCGCGCAGGAAATAGAACGCTCCCGGCAGCAATACCGCCACCGTGCCTGCTGCGGCCATCGCTGCGGCGCCGGTCTCCGACAGCCATTCCAGATGGTCGCAACTGAGCGCGCCATGGCGCGCCGCCAAATGCGCCCCGTCGCTGTCGCTCAGTTGCTCCGCATGCAGTTTTACCGGCAGCCCGAGCGCACCGGCCGCGCGGAACACCCGTTCGGTCTGCGCGACGGAAAAAGCGATGCGCTCGCAAAAGGCGTCCACAGCGTCGACCAACCCCGCGCCGGCCAAGAGGGGCAGCATGCGCACCACTTCATCGACGTACGCATCGGCTTGCCCGGCGAACTCCGGCGGCAGGGCATGCGCGCCGAGAAAGGTGGTGCGCACTTGCAGCGCGCATTCGGCGCCAAGTTCGCGCGCTACCGCCAGGATCCTGCGTTCCGGCTCCAGCGCCAGGCCATAGCCGGACTTGACTTCCAGCGTCGTCACGCCTTCGCGCATCAACGCATCGCGCCTCGGCCTGGCTTCTGCAAGGAGTTGTGCCGCCGTCGCCGCGCGCGTGGCCGCGACAGTGGACACGATGCCGCCGCCGGCACGCGCGATTTCCTCGTAGCTGGCCCCTTGCAGGCGCAATTCGAACTCGCCTGCGCGCTCGCCGCCATAGACCAGATGGGTATGGCAATCGATCAGCCCGGGCGTAACCAGCGCACCGCCAAGCGCGTGCCGGTTACGGCAGAGCGCGTCGAGTTCGGCCGGCAAGCTTGCGCGCGGCCCCACCCATTTCAACAGGGCGCCCTCGGTCACGAGAACCGCATCGTCGATCAGGCCGTAGGGCGTGGCCAGGTCAGGCTGCATCGTTGCTGCGCGACAGTCGATCCAGAGAGTCATGCTCATGTGCGGATGTCCATCCATAGAGCACGGGCCCCGGTCAGGCGCACATGCGTTGGCGCGGAGAATGTGCGCCAGGCGAGGGTCCCTGCGTTCACGCACACTTGCGTGCCAGAGTCGGCAATCTTCGCCTCCTGCGCCGCGAAAACCGCGACGGTGGCGCCGGCGCCGACTTCAAAATCGCACGGCCCGGTGACCCATTGCACATGCGCGCGCGCCGACCCGGCGCGCAGCATGAGATTGAAATCGCGCGTCGCGCCGCCAAGCAGGCGACAGAAAGTGCGCGCGGCGCCGTCGAAAGCCAGCGGTGCAGAGGCCGGCGTGAGTCTGTGCCGCCGGCCATCGATGTCGAGTTCCACGCCGGCCCCTTCAAGCACGGCAAACCAGCGCGTGGCACCCGCGAAAATCGAAAACGGCCCATCCTTTTCCACCTCCGCCACCGAGATGCGCCAGGCCCACGCAGGCCCCTCCGGCCAGACCGCCAGCTCGCGGGTGGCGCCGCCGCCGTTGCGCCATGGGCCAGGCACGACCGAGTCGAGCGCGACGTGGCGCCAGTTCATGCCTGGAAATTCCCGGAAAAACTGTCGCGTGAGCCCGGATGGACCAGCCGCGCGACGCTTGCGACATGGGCCCCGCTGACGGTGCGGCGGCGCATCAACAGGCAGGGCTCGGCGCGACGGATCGCCAGGAGCCGCGCCTCCGCCTGCGACGGCAGGCAGGCTTCGATCGTGTAGCTGGCCTCGGTCAGGGGCGCCTCTGAGAGCAGGTGGCGGGTCGGCGTGACGCGGCTGAAATCGAGCGCGAGATACGCGGGGGCCACAGCGGGGTTGACGTGGCGATCCTCATACTGGATCGGAACACCGCTCTCCAGATGCACCAGCACGGTGTGAAAAACCCTGGCGCCGACGCGCAAGCCGAGCGCGTGCGCCGTCGCGGACGCGGCGCGTTCGGCTGCCACCAGCACCACCCGGGTGCCGGGCTGATGGCCGCGCTCGGCCACCTCTTCGTGAATATCGCGAATCGAGAGCTTCGAGGAAATGCGATGCAGTTCGGCGACGAACGTGCCGGATCCCCGCACCCGCCGTACCAGCCCTTCCGCAGCCAGTTCCGCGAGCGCGCGATTGACCGTCATGCGCGCCACGCCGAACTGGCGCATCAGCGCCGCCTCGCTGGGCACGCAATCGCCCGGCCGCCAGGCGCCGGCGCCGATGCGCGACTTGATGAAACGCTTGACCCGCTCGTTGGCTGAAAGGACGGGTGGAGGAGGAGGTTTGGCTTGCATCGCGGCCCGCGTGGTTGAGCGCCGGGCCCGACAAGGGCGCACCCGGCGGCGGCACGCCCGGCAGCGGCGCTCTCGCACTCCGGCCAAGCATACCGGAGCGCACCGGAGTTGTGTAGACAAGCGGTGGCGCGGTGGCGCAGCGTTGGCCACGGTTGCAAAGAGTTGTATAGACAACTACACTCTTTGCCTTCCAGCCACACCGGAGCCGCGCCATGTCCGACCTTTCGGAAGCCCCCTACCTCGACAGCCGCGCCCGCCCGGTGCGCGCACCCACCGGCAACGCCCTAACCTGCGCCAACTGGCAGATCGAAGCGGCTTACCGCATGATCCAGAACAACCTCGACCCGGCCGTGGCGGAGAACCCGGACGAACTGGTGGTCTATGGCGGCATCGGCAAGGCGGCGCGCAACTGGCCCGCCTTCGACGCCATCCTCGACAGCCTCAAGCGTCTGGCGCCGGACGAAACCCTGCTGGTGCAGTCGGGTAAGCCGGTCGGCGTGTTCCGCACCCATGAAGGCGCGCCGCGCGTGCTGCTGGCCAACTCCAACCTGGTGCCGAAATGGGCCACCTGGGAGCATTTCAACGAACTCGATCGCGCCGGCCTGATGATGTTCGGCCAGATGACCGCCGGCAGCTGGATCTACATCGGCTCGCAGGGCATCATCCAGGGCACCTACGAAACGTTCGTTGAAGCCGGGCGCCAGCATTACGGCGGCGACCTCGGCGGCCGCTGGGTGCTCTCGGCAGGCCTGGGCGGCATGGGCGGCGCGCAACCGCTGGCCGCAACCTTCGCCGGCGCCTCCTCGCTGATCATCGAATGCCAGCAGTCGCGCATCGACTTCCGCCTGCGCACTCGCTACCTCGATCGACAGGCAGCGAGCCTCGACGAGGCGCTATCGCTGATATTGCTGCACACCAGCCGGCGCGAGGCGGTCTCCATCGGCCTGTGCGGCAACGCCGCCGAACTGCTGCCCGAACTGGCCCGACGCGCACGTGCCGGCGCCATCCGCCCCGACATCGTCACCGACCAGACCTCCGCGCACGACATCATCAACGGCTATTTGCCTGCCGGCTGGACGGTAGACCAGTGGCGAGCCGCGCAGCGCGACCCGGCGCGCCATGCGGCCCTCGTCGCAGCCGCCGGCGCGTCCTGCGCCGCCCATGTGCAGGCCATGCTCGAATTTCATGCCCTCGGCATACCCACCGTGGACTACGGCAACAACCTGCGCCAGGTGGCCTTCGACCATGGCGTAGCCAACGCCTTCGACTATCCCGGTTTCGTGCCGGCGTATGTGCGGCCGCTGTTCTGCCGCGGCGTCGGCCCGTTCCGCTGGGTCGCCTTGTCCGGTGACCCGGAAGACATCCGCAAGACTGACGCGCGCATGAAGCAACTGTTTCCGCACAACCGCCACCTGCACCGCTGGCTCGACATGGCCGGCGAGCGCATCGCATTCCAGGGCCTGCCGGCGCGCATTTGCTGGATCGGCTTAGGCGAGCGCCATCTGGCCGGCCTGGCCTTCAACGACATGGTCAAAAGCGGCGAACTCAAGGCGCCGATCGTGATCGGCCGCGACCATCTCGACAGCGGCTCGGTCGCCTCGCCCAACCGCGAAACCGAAGCCATGCTGGACGGCAGCGACGCGGTGAGCGATTGGCCGCTGCTCAACGCCCTGCTCAATACCGCCAGCGGCGCCACCTGGGTCAGCCTGCATCACGGCGGCGGCGTCGGCATGGGCTATTCGCAGCATGCCGGTGTGGTGCTGGTGTGCGACGGCACGCCCGAGGCGGCGGCGAAGATCGAGCGGGTGTTGTGGAACGACCCCGCCACCGGCGTGATGCGCCATGCGGATGCCGGCTACGAAAGTGCGCGCGAATGCGCGCGCGAGCACGGCCTCAAATTGCCTATGCAGGGCGATTGAATTGCGTCGCGCCGCCGCCGGGTGCGTGATGACGCCACGCAATGCCCGCCTGCCGCATGCCGGCCGATGCACGATGAACGATGATCGATGAATCGCCGGGACCGATGTCGCCATGCCTGATATCCACATCACCTACCTGAACCACACCGACGTGCAGGCGCTCGCCCTGACCGACGCGGAGATCATCGCAGCGGTCGAATCCGCGTTGCGCGCCCAGGGCATGGGGCAAACCACGATCGAACCGCGCATGCACCTGGTGCCGGAGAAGGACTATCCGGGCCACTTCAACGTGCTGCGCGGCTACGTACGCCCGCTCGGCATGGCCGGGGTGAAGGTAGTGGGTGACTTCTATCGCAATTACGAAGTCGGCCTGCCGTCTGAGCTGGCGATTCTCAACCTGTTCGATCCGAAGACGGGTGCACCACTGGCCATCATCGACGCATCCGACTTGACCGACATGCGCACCGGCGCGGTCACCGCCATTGGCGCGCGCCATCTGGCACGCAGGAACAGCAAGGTGCTGGGCCACATCGGTGCGCGCGGCACGGCCTATTGGAACGTGCGCCTGCTGCATTCGATCTTCAAGTTCAGCGATATCCGCGTGCATTCGCGCCGGCCGGAATCGCGCGACGCCTTTGGCGCCCGCCTGGAGCAGGACTTGGGCATGAAGATCACCGTCACCAGCGACTGGGAATCCTGCGTGCGCGGCGCCGACATCGTCGTCGAAGCCTCGCGCATGGAGAAGCCCGCGCCGATGCTCAAGACCGAGTGGATCAAGAAAGGCGCGCTGGTCGTGCCCTATGGCACCATGAGCGCGGTTGAACTCTCGCTCACCGACATCATGGACAAGATCGTGATGGACGACTGGGGCCAGGCTGCGTCCGGACCGTTCGGCGCGCTGCGCGCCCATGTGGACAGCGGCCGCTTGTCGGCACAAAACCTGCATGCGGAACTCGGGCAGATCGTCGCGGGCCTGAAGCCGGGGCGCGAAAGCGACGACGAAACCAACTTGTTCTGGCATCGCGGGCTTTCGCTTTCCGACATTGCGTTAGGCGCTGCCATGCTGGAAAAAGCGCAACGCATGAACCTGGGCCAACGTCTGCGCTTTCGCTGATCCGCGTGCCTGCCGCTGCCTGCACCGCCCACACGCGACCACCATGAAACCCCTTATCGCCCCCTTCGTGACAGCGCCCCTCGTAACAGCAGCCTTCGTGACTGCACCCCTCGTAACAGCACCCTTCGTGACTGCACCCTTCGTGACTGCGCCCTTCGTGACTGCGCCCCTCGTGACTGCGCCCCTCGTGACTGCACCCCTCGTGACTGCGCCCCTTGCGACGGGTCCCTTTGTGACAGGTCCCTTTGTGACAGGTCCCCTCCTGACAGTCCACCTCCTGGCTGCTGTCCTCCTGGCTGCCGCCATGGCCGGCGACGTCGCCGCACAACCTTACCCGGCCAAGCCGGTCCGGATGATCGTTCCCGTTCGCGCCGGGCGGGCCGGCCGACTTGCTCGGTCGCATGGTTGCGCAAGGCATGAGCGAAGCCTGGGGCCAACCAGTGGTCATTGACAACCGGGTCGGCGCGGCCGGCAATCTGGGCGTCGACGCCATCGCCAAGGCCGCAACGGACGGCTATACCCTGGGCGTGGTGCCGACCGGCAACATCGCCGTCAACCCGAGCCTGTTTTCAAATCTGCCTTACAAGGCCTCTGAGTTGGCGCCCGTGGCGCTTCTGGGCACGGTGGAAAACGTGCTGGTGGTCGGTGCGGCGTTGCCGGCAAAAACCCTGCGCGAGTTGCTTGATCTGGCCGCGCAAAAGCCCGACACACTGGCCTTCGCTTCTCCGGGCGCCGGCAGTCAAGCCCATCTGGCCGGCGAATTGCTCGCCCTTGGCGCCGGCGTGCGCCTGCTGCACGTGCCTTACAAGGGCACCGGGCCGGCGTTGAACGACGTCATCGGCGGCCAGGTTTCGATGATGTTCGCGCAGCTGTCTTCCGCCCTGCCGCACGTGAAGAGTGCCCGCCTGCGCGCATTGGGCGTGGCCAGCCTGAAGCGCTCGGCCGTCTTGCCCGATGCGCCGACCATCGCCGAGCAGGGCTTTGCGCGCTTCGAGGCGCTCTCCTGGTATTTGCTGATGGCCCCCACGGGCATACCGGCCGAAATAGTCGAACGCCTCAATGCAGAAGCCGCGCGCATGTTTGCGCGGCCGGATTTCCGTGAAAAACTGCAGGCGCTTGGCGTCGATGCCGGCAGCGGCAAGCCGGCCGAACTCAACGCCATGATCAGCGCCGAAACCGCGCGCTGGGCGGATGTGATCAAGAAGCGCATCATCAAGCCTGAATGAATCCCTCATCCTTAGAAACCGGAGCAATCGCATGAAACACGTCAATCACCTGAAGTACGTCATCATTGCAGCCGGCGCGGCGCTTGGCGCCACCCTGGCACAAGCCCAGGAGGTCAAGGTCGGCGTCGGCCTGTCGGGCTGGACCGGCTTCGCCCCCTTGACCCTGGCCAAGGAAGCCGGAATCTTCAAGAAGAACGGCCTCGACGTCGCCCTGCGGAAAATCCCGCAAAAGGACCGCCACCTGGCCATCGCCTCGGGCGACATCCAGTGCGCCGCCACCACGGTGGAAACCTGGATCGTCTGGAACGCCAATGGGGTAGCCACCACGCAGATCTTCCAGCTCGACAAGAGCTTCGGTGCCGACGGCATGGTGGTCAAGCCTGGCATCGAGAAGATCAGTGACCTGCGGGGCAAGACGGTGGCCGCCAGCGCGCCCGGCACCGCCCCCTATTTCACCCTTGCGTGGATGCTGAAGAAAAACGGCCTTACACCCAAGGATGTGAAAGTGGTCAACCTCGAACCGCAGGCCGCCGCCAACGCCATGATAGCGGGCACCAGTGGGCTCGACGCCGCCATGACGTACGAACCCTTCCTCGGCGCAGTGCGCGCCAAGCCCGAGGCCGGCCGCATCCTCGCCACCACGCTCGACTATCCGATGATCATGGACACCTTCGGTTGCACGCCAAAATTCTTGGCAGAGAACCCCAAAGCGGCCAAGGCGCTGACCGACAGCTACTTCGAGGCCCTCGAGATGATCCAGAAAGAACCCCGGAGAAGCTTCGAGATCATGGGCGCGGATGTCAAGCAAAGCGCCGAAGCGTTCGAGGCGAGCCAGAAATACCTGCGCTGGCAGGACCGCGCGGCGAATCGGAAATTTTTCGCCGGAGAGCACGCTCAATTCAGCAAGGAAGCGGCCGAACTCTTGATGGAGGCCGGCATCATCAAACAATTGCCCGACATGTCTAAGCTGGCCGACACGCGCTTCCTGAACTGACCCGAAGCGGCCTGCGATGCGGCCCCTGCATCCTGTCGCTCCCGGCGCGCGTGTCGCGCTGGGGGTGGCTTTCTTCATCCTGTTCGTCGCCGTGTGGGCAGCGGCCACGCTGTCGGGCTACGTCTCCAAGACCTTCCTCGCCGACCCGATCACGATGCTGCGCTCGGGCTTCGACCTGATATTCAAACAGGGCTTCGCGCTCGATATCGGCATGACGGTGTGGCGCGTGTTCGGCGGGTTCGTCATCGCGGCGCTCCTGGCGCTGCCGCTGGGCGTGCTGATGGGCGCCTACAAGGGCATCGAGGCCTTCTTCGAGCCGTTCGTGAGCTTCGCGCGCTACCTGCCGGCCTCGGCGTTCATCCCGCTGTTGATCCTGTGGGCCGGCATCGGCGAGGCGCAGAAGCTGGCGGTCATCTTCATCGGTTCGTTTTTCCAGCTGGTGCTGATGATCGCGGTGGCCGTCGGCAATACCCGCCGCGACTTGGTCGAGGCCGCCTACACGCTGGGCGCGGGCGACCGCGGCATCGTCACCCGCGTGCTGTTGCCGAGCGCCGCGCCGGAAATCGCCGAGACCCTGCGCATGGTGCTGGGCTGGGCCTGGACCTACGTGATCGTCGCCGAACTGATCGGCGCCTCCTCCGGCATCGGCCACATGATCACCGACAGCCAGGCCCTGCTGGCCACCGACCAGATCATCTTCGGCATCATCGTTATCGGCCTGATCGGCCTGGTGTCTGACCTGGCCTTCAAGTGGGCCAACCGGCGGCTGTTCCCCTGGGCCCAACTCGGGCGATGAGCGTGCAGCGATGAGGGTCAGCGCATGAACGACACCTTTCTGGACATCCGCGGCGTGGCGCGCAGCTTCCCGTCCGCGTCGGGCGGTGCGCCCACGCTGGCCCTGCAGGCCACCGACCTGCAGGTGCAGAAGAACGATTTCGTCACCATCCTCGGCCCGTCGGGCTGCGGCAAGAGCACGCTGCTGCGCATCGTGGCCGGGCTCGACACCCAGACCGCCGGCAGCGTGAGCCTGGCCGGCCAGCGCATCAGCGGCCCGGGCGCTGACCGGGGCATGGTGTTCCAGAGCTACACGTTGTTCCCGTGGCTGACGGTTCGCGACAACGTCTGCTTCGGCCTGCGCGAGCGCGGCCTGCCGCGCGCCCAGCAGCTGGAGATTGCTGACGGCTTCCTGCACAAAGTGGGCCTGCGCGGCTTCGAGAACCACTTCCCCAAGCAGCTCTCGGGCGGCATGCAGCAGCGCGTGGCCATCGCCCGGGCGCTGGCCAACGGCCCGCGCATGCTGCTGATGGACGAGCCCTTCGGCGCGCTCGACCACCAGACCCGCGAGCTGATGCAAGAGCTGCTGCTGGGCATCTGGGAGGCCGAGAAAAAGACCGTGCTCTTCGTCACCCACGACATCGATGAGGCGGTGTTCATGGGCAGCCGGGTGGTGGTGATGAGCGCCCGGCCCGGCCGCATCAAGCTCGACCGTGCAGTGCCGCTGCCGCACCCGCGCCACTACTCGGTCAAGACCACGCCCGAGTTCACCGCGCTGAAGGCCGAGCTGACCGAGCAAGTGAGGGTGGAGGTGAGGGCGGCCCAGGCGGCGATGGCCGCAGCGGCAGCGGCCGGCGGCGCATGAGGCGGGCTCGCCACAAACCCCGCTGGCGGCGTTGAGTGGCCCCTTGCGCTATCGTTGAACGGCCGATCAAGGCCTGCCCTGGAGCCCCGCATGAAACGCCTCTATCCCCGCATCATCGCCCACCTCGTCGCCTTGTTGGCCCTGTCCACCCTGGCCCCGGCCCAGGCCGCCGCTCCCCAGGTCAAGACCCAGGCACCCGGCTTCTACCGCATCATGGTGGGCGACATCGAGGTCACCGCGCTGTCAGACGGCACGGTCGGCCTGCCGGTCTCCAAGCTGCTGAGCAACACCACGGCGGACGCGGCCGAGAAGGCATTGGCCCGCAGCTACCTGAAAGACCCGGTCGAGACCTCGGTCAATGTCTACCTGGTCAACACCGGCGGCAAGCTGGTGATGATTGACGCTGGCGCGGCCGGCCTGTTCGGCCCCACGCTGGGCAAGCTGATGACCAACCTGCGCGCAGCCGGCTACACGCCCGAGCAGGTGGACGAGGTCTACATCACTCACATGCACCCCGACCATGTGGGCGGCCTGGCCAGCGCCGGTGCCATGGCCTTCCCGAACGCCGTGGTGCGCGCTGACCGGCGCGATGCCGACTACTGGCTCAGCCAGGCCAATCTGGACGGCGCGCCGGCCGATGCCAAGGGCTTCTTCCAGGGCGCGATGGCCTCGCTCAACCCCTATGTCAAGGCCGACCGCTTCAAGGCCTTTGACGGCGACACCGCACTGGTGCCGGGCGTGCGCGCCCAGTTCACCGGTGGCCACACGCCCGGCCACAGCTTCTACGTGATCGAGAGCAAGGGCGACAAGCTGGTGCTGTGGGGTGATGCGATGCATGTGGCCGCGGTGCAGTTTGCGGCGCCGGCCATCACCATCGCCTTTGACACCGACGGCCCGGCAGCGGCGGCGGCGCGGGCTCAAGCTTTTGCCGACGCTGCCAAGCAGGGCTATTGGGTGGGTGCCACCCACCTGTCCTTCCCCGGCCTGGGCCGCTTGCGCGCTGCCGAGGACGGGGCCTATGTGTTCGTGCCGGTGAATTACCGAGCGGTGCCGTGAGCGCCCGGATGGCATCGCGGGGTGGATGGCTCGCGGCCGTCACGGCGTTTTCAACCTTGTGCGGCTGCGCCAGCTTCAACCCGCAACAGTTGCGCACGGGCCAAACCTTGCCCGAAGTGCAGGCCTTGCTGGGCCCGCCCACCGGCGGCTATGCCTTGGCGTCAGGTGCCCAGCGCATCGAGTTTGCGCGTGGCCCCTATGGCCGTGAAACCTGGATGGTCGATCTGGGCCCCGATGGCCGGGTGTTGTCGACCGCCCAGGTGCTGGACGCCGCGCACTTCGCGCAGGTGAAGGTGGGCATGTCGGGGGCTGAATTGCAGCAATTGCTGGGCCGCCCTGCAGCGCGCCAGGCTGAGTGGCAGCAGCGCCAGACCTGGTCGTGGCGCTACGCCACTTACGAGTGCTTGTGGGCGCGCGTCACGCTGGGCCCCGACGGCCGCGTGCTGCAAGGCGTGGCCCTGATGCCCGACCCCGATTGCGACCCGCTGGTCTGACGATGGCCCTGCACCCTGGCGCGCCCTTCACCCTGTTCGGCATCCCCCACTGCGACAGCGTCAAACGCGCGCGTGCCTGGTTCGCAGCGCTTGCCGGTGCCGCGCCGGTGTTCCATGACTTCAAGCAGGCCGGCTTGCCCGCGCCGGCGCTCGACGCCTGGGTTGCGGCGGTCGGTTGGGAGCGCGTGCTCAACCGCAGGGGCAGCACCTGGCGTGCGCTGGATGACGCGGCCCGCGCAGCGGTGGTCGACGCCAGCAGTGCCAAACGAGCCATGCTGGCCCAGCCTAGCTTGGTCATTGCCAGCGCGAATCGCTCCGGTAGCACCGCGTCGACCTTCGAGCCGCCCGAGAACACCAGCTGCACCTCTTTGATCCTTGATCCTTGATCCCCGGAGCCCTCATGCCTATGAACTTCAGCCGCAGCTGGTCAGACGAAGACCTGGACCGCTGGCGCGACACCTGCGTGCGCTTTGTCGAGCAAGAGCTGCTGCCCGACGACGCCGCCGCCCGCGAGCGCGGCAATGTGGGCCACGCGGTGTGGCGCAAGGCGGGCGAGTTGGGCCTGCTGTGCACCGACATCCCCGAACAGTTTGGCGGCGG
>JAYVST010000537.1:0-6745 GCA_043775255.1 Burkholderiales bacterium | reverse complement strand
CAAGGACGAAGAAGCGTTGCGCTATCTGCGCGAAGCGCGTTTGCGCAGTCCTACCAACGGAGAGATCCGATTCCATCTTGCTACGGTACTTTTCCGCCTTGGGCGAACCGGGGAAGCTCGCGAGGAATTGGCTGCCGCAATGAATTCACCGCGCAAGGCAAACTACGGTGAGGAATTGGCGCGACTTAAGGCGCAAATCGACCCGTAATTTTCCATCGCACCAAGTGTCGGAAAATTTGACACCAACGCGTGAAAAGTTCCGCATTAAATTAAAAATAGATTAATAAACAATGGGTTAAAAATTTGGCCTGAATTCTGCTTATGTAGTTCTCACGCAATTGCACAATATTTTTCGGGGAGTAATGGTTATGAAACGTCGTATATTCGCCACACTTCTTGTCGCCGCTTCAATGGCTTCGACGGGTGTCCACGCGGCAATGGTTGAGTTTTTGGGCTCCGGTATCGGGCCAGGAAGCATAGCGGTCAATGCCTACGCCAAGTTCGACTACACGGGTTCTATTCTTACGATAACCCTGCGAAACACTTCGCTCGACAACAATGGGCAAGATGTGCCGGGCAGCACGTTGACAGGGTTGTTCTGGAATTCGACCCAAACACTTAATTCCGGCACGCCTACAGGTTCGGCGATTGCGGGTTCGAGTGCATTGGCCAGTTCGATTTACAACAGTAGCGCGTGTGCGGTGCCTGCAAATTGCAGCGGAACCAACGTGAATGTCGGCGGGGAATTCGGCTACCAGGCGACCGCGTTGACGGGCGGGGCGAACCAGGGCTTGGCAAGTTCCGGATATTTGTCCACCGGGATGGCGGGCAATCTGGGAAATCTCAACGGGGCTAACCTACAGGATCCGGTGTCGCTGGACGGCATCAATTTCGGGATCATCACGGCAGCGGCTGGATTTAATCCGAATGGGGGCACCGGCGGGTTGATTGACAAGCCGTTGGTTCAGGATGCCGTAACCTTCATGTTCACCGGAATTACCACTTTCTCGCTGAGCGGTATAAGCAACGTGAGCTTCCAATACGGGACAGCCTTGGCGGAACTCAATATCTGCGGCACCAAAATGGGTGGGACCAGTTGTACCGGCAGCAGCAGCGGCACGACCGGCAGCAGCAGCGGGACGGCAAGTGTTCCTGAGCCCGGCACTCTTGGCCTTCTGGCGATCGCGATGCTCGGCGTGACTTCGATTCGCAGGCGCAGAATTTCCTGATCAGTCGGGGTGTTCGATTTAAACAGCGGCGCCTTTTGGGGCGCCGTTCTTTATGGTGCGCCCAGCATGGGCGCGATCTTGAGGGTGGAAGTCCCTCCGTAAGATGACCACAGCGAACGTAGCAAAGCGCAACTGCAAAAGTGTGACCGATTGTGGGAAGGAAGCGTGGAGCGAAAGCGCGAGCCGATCGACAAGAACCGGATACAAGGCGGTGCCGAGCAGGGCGAGCGGGCATGAATTCGCGAAGCTCGCGTGGATTAGGCGTCTGGCAGGCCCGCTGTTCGGTCTTGCCACATTGTTCGGAGCCACCTCGGCTCAGGCAGACAGGATTCTTCCGAACCCGAGTGATCTCCAGCAAGTCGCGGCCGACGGCAGTATCGACATCGAGTGGCGGTCGTTGCGTCCGTGCCGGAGCCGGCCGCCTGGCTGTTTTCGGGTGCGCGTTGACGCTGCTTGCCGCCCTTGCGCGGAGGCGGCGCGTACCCTGACCGTTCAGTGAAGCAGGGCGTGCGAGGTCGCGATCGTTACTATGCCCGCCGCCACCATCGCGATTTGCCAAAGCGAAGACTCGGTGTCGGCGCGTCGCTGCATCCACGGAATCAGGTCGGCCACGGCGATGTAGATGAAGCTCGACGCGGCCAGCACGACCACGAAGGGAATCAGGCGCGCCGACCCGGCCAGAGCGAAATAGCCGGCGAGCCCGCCCACGACCGACGCCAGGCTCGCGATGCCGTTGTACGTCAGCGCGCGTGCGCGTGAGTACCCGGCGTTGAGCAGGACGATGAAATCGCCCGCCTCCTGCGGGATTTCATGGGCGACGATGCCCAGAGTGGTGACGAAGCCCAGCCACGGGTCCGCCAGGAAGGCGGCTGCGATGAGAATGCCGTCGGCGAAATTGTGCAACGAATCGCCGACTAAGATCACCAAACCGCTCTTGCCGGCCTCGTGGGCATCGAACCCGTGCTCGTGTCCGTGGCCGTCGTGTTCGTGGTGATGGCTATGGCGCCACAGGGCGAATTTTTCGAGCAGAAAAAACAACAACAGGCCCGCCAGCAATGTCATGAACAGCGCATGCGGGTCGATGCCGAATGCGAATGCGTGGGGCAGCAGTTCCAGAAGCGCGGCGCCAAGCAGAACGCCCGCCGAAAAACTGACCAATCGCGGCACCATGCGATCGAGCAGCTTGTAGGTGAAGAGGCCGGCGGCGAGAACCGAAAGCAGACCACCCGCGACGGTGGCGGCGATAATGTAGAGTAAGGTCAAGTCGGTCGCGTGCTCTGCGGAGGTCGCGATTATCCAACACTTTCGTTCCTTGCCGTCGGTGCAAGCTCACTTCAATCATGTCTAGATGCTTGTCGGACTTGGGGATCCTGTCGCGGCGCGTTGCTTCATCGTGCCTGCTCACCAACCAGCGGGTGCCGCCAGGGGAACCTGCGGCGCTTCGACGGTCGGTGTTTTCGAGGTTTGCGTGAAGCCGCCCGCCGCGCTGCAGGAACTTATCGAATCGCTGCGCGCTCTGCCGGGCGTGGGGCCGAAATCCGCCCAGCGCATGGCCTACCACCTGCTGCAGCACGACCGCCCGGCGGCGCTGCGCCTGGCGCGCTCACTGGCCCGGGCGGCCGACCATATGCAGCGCTGCACCATGTGCAACAGCTTTACCGAGACCGAGCTGTGCGACATTTGCGAGCCCGGCGCCGCCGCCCGCCGCGATGCCTCCCAGTTGTGTGTGGTCGAAACCCCGGCCGACCTGGCGATGATGGAGCAGACCCAGGCTTATCGCGGCCTGTATTTCGTGTTGATGGGACGCATCTCGCCGATCGACGGCATCGGCCCCCAAGAGGTAGGCGTGGAGCGGTTGGTCGCGCGCGCACAGGATGGGGTGGTGCGGGAAGTCATTCTCGCCACCAACTTCACTCACGAGGGCGAGGCCACAGCGCATTACCTGGCCGAAATGCTCAAGGCACGCGGCCTCAAGGTCACGCGTCTGGCGCGCGGCGTGCCCATTGGCGGAGAGCTCGAATACGTGGACCCCGGTACCATTGCGCACGCGTTTCAGGACCGGCGCGATACCTGAAAATGGCTGTCGCGGGTTCCGGGCCGGTGCACCACGGCACCGGCGGGCCACTGCGGCAACGGCAATGACAGCGACAACGGCAGCGGCAACGGCAATCACAGCGACAACGGCAACGGCAACGGCTACGGCAACGGCTACGGCAACGGCTACGGCAGCGGCAACGGCAGTGGCAACGGCAGCGGCAACTGCAGCGACAACGACAACGACAACGACAGCAATCAACGAAGGAGGCGTCAATGAACAAGACTTTGGGAGCGCTGGCAATCGCGCTATTGGCGGGGGGGTGCGCGCATCAGCACCAGGGTGGCCAGGGCGGCGCGGCCATGGACCATTTCGGCGTCAAGGAAGTCGGCAGCTTTCACGTCGGCGGCCGCCAGGTGACGCTCGCGGGCTTGCCCGAGAAGGAGATTGTCTTCACCGCCGGCGCTGCGCCGTTCAAGGTGAATCCCAACGGCGATTTCGAAGTCGAACAGATGTATGTGCAGTATGTGAAGCTGCACGAGCCGTACCGCAAGGGACGCTACCCGCTGCTGATGTGGCATGGCGGCGGCCTGGCGGGCGTGACCTGGGAGACCAAGCCCGACGGCAAGCCGGGTTGGCAGAACTACTTCCTCAAGGCCGGGCACGACGTCTATGTCAGCGACGCGGTCGAGCGTGGCCGCGCCTCGTGGGCGCGCTATCCGGAGATCTTCAAGACCGAGCCGTTCTTCCGCACCAAGAAGGAGGCGTGGGAACTGTTTCGCCTCGGGCCGGAGGGGTCTTACCAGACCGATCCGGCACAGCGCCGCGCTTATCTGGAAGGGACGCAATTTCCGGTGGGGGCCTTCGACCAGTTCGGCAAGCAGGGCATTCCGCGCTGGGCCACCAACGACGCGGCAACCCAAGCGGCCTATGACCAGTATGTGCAGAAGGTATGCCCGTGCGTGATCATGGTCCACAGCCAGGGCGGCAACTTCACTTTCAGCGCCGCCCTGAAAGCGCCGGGCATGGTCAAGGGCGTGATCGCCATTGAGCCTTCGGGCGCGCCGGGGGAAAAGGTCGATCTTGCGCCGCTCAAGGGCATCCCGCACCTGTTCGTGTGGGGCGACTACCTCGAACGTTATCCCCTGTGGACGAGAATCACGCCCACTGTCGATCGTTTCGAGCAGGGCTTGCGCGCCCAGGGTACCGATGTCACCCGCATCGACCTGCCCAAGACCGGCGTGCGCGGGAATTCGCACATGCTGATGATGGACCGCAACTCCGACGCGGTCGCGCAAATGATCCAGGCATGGATGGTCGCCAAGGGCCTGTCGCGCTGACCATGAACATCGCCGACATCCCCTTCGGTACGGTCGACTGGAGCACCGTCGAGGTCACCGAACATCCGGGCGAGGTGGTGGACGGCGTACGCGGCATGGCGTTCTGGCACACGCGCCATTTCGGCCCGGAGGGCAATCGCATCCGCGTGCGCATGGTCGAATACACGCCCGGCTACCTGGCCGACCACTGGTGCAGGAAAGGGCATGTGCTGCTGTGCCTCGAAGGCAGGCTTGATACCGAGTTGGAAGACGGGCGCCGCTTTACGCTTTTGCCCGGCATGAGTTATCAGGTGGCCGACGGGGCCGAAGCGCATCGCTCCAGCACCGCGAACGGCGCCAAGCTTTTCATCGTCGATTGAGAGAGAGAAAGTCCAGCATGTCGAACAACGCCAGTGGCCCGCTCGTCGGTCTGAAAGTCCTTGAACTCGGTCAGCTCATCGCCGGCCCGTTCGCGGGGAAATTCTTCTCCGACTTCGGCGCCGACGTAGTCAAGGTCGAACCGCCGGCGGACGCAAAAGGGCAGGGCGGCGACCCGATCCGTTACTGGCGCAAGCTGCACGACGGCACATCCCTGTGGTGGCACGTGCAGTCGCGCGGCAAGAAATCGGTGACGCTCGACCTGCGCTCGCTCGAAGGACAGGCGGCCGCGCGCGCCCTGGCGCAGGAGGCCGACATCGTGATCGAGAATTTCCGTCCCGGCACGCTGGAGAAATGGGGCCTGGGCTACGAAGAGTTGAGCCTTGCAAATCCGGGCCTGATCATGCTGCGCATCTCCGGCTTCGGACAGACCGGTCCGATGCGCGACCACGCCGGCTTCGGTGCGATCGCCGAATCGATGGGCGGCATGCGCTATGTCACCGGCTTTCCCGACCGGCCGCCGGTCCGCATGAACCTCTCGCTGGGGGATGGCATCGCCTCGTTGCACGGCGTGATCGGCGTGCTCATGGCCTTGCAGCACCGCAACCGCACCGGCGCAGGCCAGATGGTCGACGTCGCCCTCTATGAGTCGGTGTTCAACATGATGGAAGCGGCCCTGCCCGAATACGCCTACGACGGCACCGTGCGCGAGCGCACCGGCGCCAGCCTGACCGGCATCGTGCCGTCGAACACCTACACCGCTCGGGACGGCAAACACATTGTCATCGGCGCCAACGGTGATTCGATCTTCAAGCGCCTGGCGCAACTGATGGGGCGTGAAGACTGGGTCAACGACCCGGGCCTGGCCGACAACGCCGGACGCGTGGCCCGGGTGGCCGAACTCGATGACGGTATCGGGCAGTGGTGCGCCCAGCACGACGGCGACTTCATCCTGCGTGCGCTTGAAGAGGCACAGGTGCCGAGCGGAAAAATATTTTCGATCGCCGACATCGTGCGCGACCCGCAGTACCAGGCGCGCGGCCTGATCGAAAAAATCACGCTGGAAGACGGTCGGGAATTGACGGTGCCGGGAATCGTGCCCAAGCTCTCGAAGACACCCGGCCGGGTACGCGGGCGTGGCCCGCGCCTGGGCGAGCACAACGGCAGCGGTTTCGATCCGGGCATTTGAGCATCGCCGATTTCACGACATGCACTCGCCTCCTGTGAGGCATGCATGTGCTTGTAGACGATCGCCAGGGTATCGCCAGGGCAAATGCGGGCCTGCGGCTGTACTCGGGCAGGCCGTCGCGGCGCCCGAAACGCGTCTCGCGCCCGGCTATTGCGCCGTCCAGCCGCCGTCGACAACGTAGCTTGCGCCACGGATTTGCGCCGCCGCATCGCCGCACAGGAACACCGCCAGCGCGCCTAATTGCTGCGGCGTGACGAATTCCAAGGACGGCTGTTTCTCCCCCAGCAGTTCGCGTTTGGCGGCATCGGCGCTTAAGCCCTTGTCGGCCGCGCGCGCGTCGATCTGCTTTTGCACCAGCGGCGTCAGTACCCAGCCCGGGCAGATGGCGTTGACGGTGACGCCGGTCTGCGCGGTTTCAAGCGCGGCCGCCTTGGTCAGTCCGAGGATGCCGTGCTTGGCCGCCACATAGGCGGATTTTTGCGCCGAGGCAACCAGCCCGTGCGCCGACGCGATATTGATGACCCGTCCCCAGTTCTTCGCCTTCATCAGCGGCAGGGCATGCTGCATGGTGTGGAATGCCGACGAGAGGTTGATG
>JAYVST010000536.1:0-2300 GCA_043775255.1 Burkholderiales bacterium | reverse complement strand
ATGACTCCAGGCCGTCGCTCAATTCGACATTGGCGGGTTTGAGCTCCAGCCCGGCAGCCTTGGCCAGTTCAACCAGCAGGACGGCGAAATCGACATTGTCGTAGCCGCGTCCGACCAGGCCGGCGATCGATTCTCGAGTGGCCGCCGCCGCCGGCATGGTCACGCCATGGGTCTTGGCTGCGGCCATGCCCAGGTCCATGTCCTTCAACAGCAGTTTGGGCGTGAAGGTCACGCGGTCGAAGGAAAGGTTTGCCAAGGTCGGGGTTTTGTATTTGGTGTACATCGAGCCCAGCACCGAATTGTTGATCGACTCCATGAAGACATGGCGCGGAATGCCGGCCTTCTCGGCTAACACCGTGACTTCGCAGAAGGTCTGGATGATGACGCCGAACATGGTGTTGTGGGCGATCTTCCAGACCCGCGCCAGTTCGCCCTCGCCCAGCCACATTTCGGAGCGTCCCAGCATGGCCAGATACGGGCGCACGGTCTCGTACGATGCCTTGGGGCCGGATGCGACCACCGAGAGCTTGCCCGCCTTGGCCACCTTGGCATTGCCGGAGACCGGCGCGCACAGGTAGGCCACCGCGCGCCTTTCCAGCTCGGTGCGCACCTCGCCCGAACCTTCCTGCGAGATCGAAGAACAATCGACCACCATCTTCGGTTTGGCCGTGCCCGAGAGCAAGCCGCCGGCTTCGAACAGCACCTCCTTCAAGTCGGCGGTGGTCGACACCATGGTGAAGACGATGTCGCAGCTGCTTAAGTCCGGCTTGGCGGCGACAATCTTCGCGCCATGCGGCTTCAAGGGCTCCGCCTTGGCGGCCGTGCGGTTCCATACCGAAACGTCGCAGCCGTTCTTGAGCAGGCGCATCGCCATCGCCTCGCCCATGCGTCCGAGTCCGATCCAGCCAATGGTGGGTTTGTCGCTCATGCAGGTTCCAGTTCGAATGGGATTGCGGACTCAGGGAGAAAGCAGAGGCACGCCGGAAATGCGCACCAGTTCATCGAAAGCCAGTCCGTCCACCCAGTCGATCGCCTTGACGCCGACAGGGGTGATTTCCAGTGTGGCCAGATCGGTATAGACGCGCTTGACACAGCCCACGCCGGTCAGCGGATAGGTGCAGCGCGGGACCAACTTGGATTCTCCGCCCTTGGTCAAGTGCTCCATCATCACGTAGGTGCTCTTGGCCCCCACGGCCAGGTCCATCGCACCGCCGACAGCGGGAATGGCATCCGGCGCACCGGTGTGCCAGTTGGCGAGATCGCCGTTGACAGCGACCTGGAAAGCGCCCAGCACGCAAATGTCCAGATGGCCGCCGCGCATCATGCCGAACGAATCGGCATGGTGAAAGTAGGCGCCGCCCACAAGGAGCGTGACCGGCTGCTTGCCGGCATTGATCAGGTCCCAGTCTTCCTCACCTGCGGCCGGCGCCGGACCCATGCCGAGAATGCCGTTCTCGCTGTGCAGGAAGATCTCGCGCTGGCGCGGCAGGTGGTTGGCCACCAGCGTCGGCAGGCCGATGCCGAGGTTGACATAGGCGCCTTCAGGGATGTCCTGCGCGACGCGCGCGGCCATCTGGTCGCGGGTTCTGCGGGTGTGGCTCATGCGGCCTCCATGGCGCTTGCGCGCGCGACTTTGACCACTCGCTTGACGTAGATGCCGGGCGTGACCACCACCTCCGGATCGATTTCGCCCAAGCGGACGGTCTCATACACCTGCGCCACCGTGCACCCTGCGGCGGTGGCCATGATCGGGCCGAAGTTGCGCGCCGCCTTGCGATAGGTCAGGTTGCCCCAGCGGTCGCCGCACTCCGCCTTGATCAAGGCCACGTCGGCGTGGATCGGATGTTCGAGCACGTACATGCGCCCGCCGATCTCGCGCGTCTCTTTGCCTTTCGCGAGATCGGTGCCGTAGCCGGTGGGCGTGAAAAAGGCGCCGATGCCGGCCCCTGCGGCGCGGATGCGCTCGGCCAGGTTGCCCTGTGGCACCAGTTCCATCTCCAGCTTGCCGCTGCGATAGAGGCCGTCGAACACATGCGAATCGGCCTGGCGCGGGAAGGAGCAGATGATCTTCCTCACTCGTCCGGTCTTGAGCAGGGCCGCCAGGCCGGACTCGCCGTTGCCGGCGTTGTTGTTCACGATGGTCAGGTCGCGCGCGCCTTGCGCGATCAGGCCGTCGATGAGTTCATTGGGCATGCCGGCGCCGCCGAAGCCGCCGGTCAGCACCACGGCGCCGTCAGGCACGTCGGCTAAGGCCTCGGCCACCGTGGCCACGAATTTGTCGATCATGTTTCGCCCTTGCT
>JAYVST010000535.1:0-5997 GCA_043775255.1 Burkholderiales bacterium | reverse complement strand
GGCCTCCGTTTCTGCCACGGCTTCGGCCGCAGTTTGGCATCACCCAATGGATGACGCCGCCTATTTCCCTTGGCCTTCTGCGGAAGCGACCTTCTCCGTGGAGCCGTTCTTCGTAACACTGGCGATACGCTCACGCTTGTTCTCGGCACTTTCAACGATCTGCAGAACCTGTTCGATCAAATACGGATCTCGCCTGCCATCGTCCCTCTTGGCTATCGGCGCCGCCTTTTCGATGTCACGGTCGACGTTCTTGCTTGTCGCGATTTTTTTGATCTCCTCAAGCGGCAGCCACTTGACGGTCCGTCCGGGTTCCTGGGCTTCTCCGTCGCCCTGGTACTTCATCAGGTAGTAGCGTGCGCGCACTGGCGTCCACGTGCCTTCGATGATGTATTCGCCCTCGTCGATAGCCTCGACCGCTTGCTCGATCGAAGCCCAGACGCCGCTCTCTTCGAGCACTTCCCGCACGGCGGTGTGCTTCACTTCTTCGCCGGGTTCGATGTGCCCCTTGGGCAGTACCAGTTCATTTGAATTCCCGGTGGCGCTGACCAGCAGGTACTTGAGCGTTGAGGTGGCACCGGCCTTTTCGTATTTGTAAACCACACCGCCCGCGTGAGTCTTCTCAGACGAACGCCCGGCCGGATCGGATGCTTTGGGCGGCACTTGCGCAACCAGGGAGATCAAGCACCAATACGCCTGATTTGTTGCCTTGACGCGCTGGTCTGCGTAGCGCCAGATCGTGAATCCCGCGCCAACCAACCACAAAAGCGACTGCATGGCTTGCAACCAAGAATCACTCTTCGCCAGATTATGCAGGAGCATGGATAGAAGAACGATGGTGAGGCTGCGAAAGAACTTGGAGTCCGCCTCGAAGCGCTGTACCAGTGCCAAACTGATGGCACTTTGCTGCAGCAGGACGGCCTTGCACCATTGGAAAACATTCATAGCCTCCACGCCATGCACCGGCGCAAGCGCCGTCTTCCGCAGGGCGCTGGCGCAGGCGTGTGCGTTGTCGGCGCTTTTCCCGAAATACCAGTCGGCTGCGCGTCTGACCCGCCTGTGCCGCAATGGCTCGCCCCGGGTCATTTCGGCGATCTGGCTGCCACGGGTGGCCTTACGAAAGTAGTCGAACGGCCAATCGAGCACGGAACCGAGGAGAAAGACAACATGCCCCAGCAAATAGCTTGAAATCAGAAACGCGCCCCACCCGGCGACCCCTTCAAGCTGGCCGTATTTCTCGCAACCCAGTACCCCTGGTCCGGCCTCGTCCATCACTAGAAAAGTGAGTATCGCGCCCGGCAGAAGGATTGTGAAAAAATCCATCAACCCGATGAAGAACTTCTGCGGTTCGAAATTCATGGACAGTAGTGTTCCCCAAAGCGCTGCAATCCCGCCAAAAAAATCTCTGGCATGGTCCAGCGAACTTAATGCCGGATCGCCGTGCCACCTGTCGCCAGCTCACGGCCAGAAGTTATGCCGACAAACCCCCCGCAGCCGCGAACCACCGTCAACCGACAAGCTGCGCAAGCGATCCGCTACCGCTCAATCCACCTGCGCCCCCGAAACCTTCACCACCTTCGCCCAGCGTTCGATCTCGGCCTTGAAAAAGGCCGTCGTCGCGTCCGGCGCGCCGAGCACGTTCTCGAAGCCCTGGTCGGAAAAGCGCTGGCTCAGTTCAGGCGAACGGAACCCCTTGACGATGTCGGCATGCAGCTTGGCCACGACGTCCTTCGGCGTGCCCTTAGGCGCCGCCACCGCCTGCCAGGAAGTCACATCGAAGCCCGCGAGCCCCGATTCGATCATTGTCGGCACGTTGGGAAACTGCGGCATACGCGCTGCGGAGGTAACTGCCAGCGCCTTCATCTTGCCGGCGCGGATATAAGGCACAACCGTGCCGAAATTCTGGAACGAGGCCTCGATGTTACCGGCCATGATGTCGGTTTGCGCGGCCGCGCCGCCACGGTAGGGGATGTGCACACCGAAGGTTTTGGTCTGCTGTTTGAACAATTCGGCCGAGAGGTGATCGGATGAGCCGGAGCCGGATGAACCGTACGACACCTTGCCCGGATTTTTCCTGGCGTACTCGATGAATTCCTTGACGCTGTTGGCCGGGAAATTGGGCGGCGTGATCAGCACGTTGGGAGTGCGCACCGCGACGGTGATGGCGTCGAAATCCTTCAATGTGTCGTACTTCGGGTTCTTGTACAGACTCATGTTGATCGCAAACACGCCGATCGAACCCACCATGATGGTATAGCCGTCGGCCGGCGATTTGGCGAGAGCTTCGGCGGCGATCGACCCGTTGGCGCCGGGGCGGTTTTCCACCAGCGCGGTGTAGCCGGCTTCGGTCAGCTTTTGCCCCACCGCGCGGGCGACGATGTCGCTGGTGCCGCCGGCGACAAAGGGCACGAGAATCTTGACGGGCTTGTTCGGGTAGGCCTGCGCCAAGGCATCCAGGCTCGTTCCCGGCCCGGCGACGGCGAACAGCGCCGCTGCCAGGGTGGCAGGTAGGTGCTTCATGGGGGACTCCATTGTTTTCGTGTCCGAAACGGATTATCCGCCACGGAAGCGGTCCAGGCTGCGGCGGTCCTTCTTGGTCGGGCGCGCGAATATCTGTTCGGCGGGGTCGCTGAAGCGCCTGCGCTTCTCGGCGGCCGCAGCACGCGCCGCTTGGCTCTCCGGCGTTTCCGCGTAAAGCGTCCGTGCGATCTCGGCGCTGCCGCGCTTGTCGGCCAATGCGATCACGAGGATGGTGTATTGGGCATCGCCGGCGCGCAGTTCAATCACGTCGCCGGCCTTGACATCCTTGGCCGGCTTGACGCGATCACCGTTGACCCACACGCCCCCGCCGTCGATCGCCTCGATGGAAATCGAGCGGGTCTTGTAGAAGCGCGCCGCCCACAGGTACTTGTCGAGCCGTACTCGTTCCATCGCTCGGTGCATCGCGTGCTCGCCGGGGCGTCTGGGCGCGCTCAGTACGCCGCCACGCCGCCGTCGGACCGCGGGTCGAAGCCGCCTTCGAAATTGCCGTTGGGGTGCCGAATCACGCAGCCGGCATGCCCCAGGGTCTCGTCGAAATCCGGATACATCTCCACGTCGTGGCCGCGGCGCCTGAGTTCTTCCACCGTCGCCGCCGGAAAGCGCCCTTCGAGTTTGAGCGTGTCGGAGGTCTGGCCCCAGGTGCGGCCCAGGAGCCAGCGCGGCGCGGCAATCGCATCCTGCGGGTTCATGCCCAGCACTGCGGTGCGGGTGAACACCGCCGACTGGCTTTGCGGCTGGCCATCGCCGCCCATGTTGCCGTACACCATCACGCGCCCGTCATCGAGGAGCGCCAGCGCCGGGTTGAGCGTGTGGAAGGGCTTCTTGCGTGGCTCCAGCGTATTGATGTGCTGCGGGTCGAGCGAGAACGAGGCGCCGCGGTTCTGCCAGTTGATGCCGGTTTTCTCCAGCACCACACCGGAGCCGAACTCGTGATATATCGACTGGATCAGCGATACCGCGTTGCCTTGCCCGTCGATCACGCCCATCCAGATGGTGTCCGCCGGGCCTTGGCCCGCCCCCCAGGGCGCCGCCTTCGCCATGTCGATCTTCGCCGTCATGGCATCGAGGTTGGCGGGTGCAAGCAGGGATTGCGGATCGGGCGCGCCGTTTCGCTTCATCACCGCCGGATCGGTGATGTACTTGTCGCGCACCATGAAGGCCCGCTTGGTGGCCTCCACTGCGGCGTGCACATAGTCCGCCGATAGGTGGTCGAAGCGCCCGATGCCGAGCCGGTCCATCTGGCCCAGGATCAACAGCGACACCAGTCCCTGGGTCGGCGGCGGCATGTTGTAGATGCGCCCAAGCGAGTGCTTGAGTTCCAGCGGCGTGCGGATCAGGGCCTGGTGCGCCTCCAGGTCGGCCAGCGTGACTGGGCTATGCGCGTTGGCAAGATCTTTCGCGATGGCGCGCGCGAGATCGCCGCGGTAGTAGTCGTCGAGCCCGGCCCGCGCCAGTTGCTCCAGGGTTGCGCCCATGCGCGGCTGCACGAATACGTCGCCCGTGGCCGGCGGCTTGCCGTCGATCAGGAAGGCGCCGGCAAAGCCGTGGATGTCCTGCAACTCCGGCAGCTTCTTGGTCGTGTTCATGTGCTGCGAATGCGTCACCGGAATGCCGGTGCGGGCGTAGTGGATCGCGTCTTCCAGCAGACGCGCGAGCGGCAGCCTGCCGGCGAGCTTGTCGACGGAGTGCTTGTAGGCCGCATTCCAGCCCGACATGGTCGCCGCCACCGTAATCGCCGCCGACCCGCCGCGAAACGGAATCGCCGCCTTGCCCGCATAGTCGGTACGCGCGACGCCGGCTGCCGAAGCGCCGCAGGCATCGATGCCGGTCACGCCGTCGGCCGGGGTACGCACCAGCCAGAAGCTGTCGCCGCCGATGCCGTTCATGTGCGGGTAGACCACCGCGATGGTCGCAGTGGCGGCGATCATTGCCTCCACCGCGTTGCCGCCTTCGCGCAACACGGCCACGGCCGATTGGGACGCCAGCGAATGAGGCGCGACGGCCATGCCGCGCATGCCGCGAGAAGGGTTTGCCATAGGAGCGCTTTGTGAAAAAGAATCGGTCCGATTTTAACGAAGGTTGGGATTCCAACTTGCGCATTCTTGCAGCGGCCGCATGATTTGATTTGCCTGTCCGAAAACGGCGAGTAGTTGTAGCTTCCGTCGGCCATACTGCGACTTCCGCAGGATTGCTGTTGTGCCACGCCCCCCGTGCCTTGCAAGGACACATGCCCGCTCCCATTTCGCTCCCCGCACCATTCCGCAAACTCGCCTGGGCCAATCTGTGCGCGCAGTCGGCCGAGCAGATCGCGCTTGCCGCTGCGCCGATCATCGTGGTGGTGAGCTACGGCGGCGGTGTCAAGGAAACCGGCTGGCTGCAGACCGCGCTCACTTTGCCTTTTCTGCTGTTTGCCATTCCCGCCGGCTATCTGGCCGACCGCATGCCGCGCCAGCGTCTGATGGCTGCCGGTGAAGCCCTGCGGACGCTGACCCTGATCGCCATTCTTGGATTGGCGCTGGGAGGTGGGTTGTCATGGAACTGGCTGGCGCTGCTGGGCTTCATCGGCACCTGCGGCACCGTCATTTTCAGCGTGGCCGCACCGGCACTGATCCCGTTACTCGTGTCGCGCCAGGGCCTGATCGCGGCCAACAGCAGGATCGAACTGGCGCGCACCTCGGCCTTCGCTGCGGGGCCGGCACTGGGCGGCATGCTGGTTGGCTGGAGCGGGCCAATCGCGGCGTTCGGCATCGCCGCGATTTTGTCCGTGTGCGCCTGCATGTGGCTTGGTTCGATCGCGGCGCCTCAATTGCCGCAGGGGCCGCGCCGGCATCCGCTGCTGGAAATTCGCGAGGGCGCGGCCTTCGTCTTCGGGCATCCACTGTTGCGGCCGGTGTTCATCACCCAGTTCGTATTCGGGGTGGCGCAATTCATGGTGCTGGCCGCGTTCGTACCACATGCCGTGGGGGTGCTTGGCATGTCGTCGGCCGCCATCGGCATGGTGCTGGGCGTCTATGGTGTGGGCCTGGTGGCCGGGTCGTTGTTGGCGGGACGGGCGGTGGCTGCATTTCGGTTCGGCACCGTGGTCGGCATTGGCCCGGTGGGCGGCTTTGTGGGCGCGACAATGCTGGCTGCGACCGGCTGGCTGCACTGGCCATTGCTTGCCGCAGCAGGCTTCTTCATCCTGGGCAGCGGGCCGATTCTCTGGGTCGTCAGCACTGCTGGTTTGCGCCAGGCGGTCACGCCGACGGGTTTGCTCGGGCGGGTGTCGGCCGTCAACATCCTCGCCTACGGTTCACGCCCGCTGGGCGCCGCGTTGGGCGGGCTCATCGGCGATGGTTTCGGTACCCAGGCGTGCCTGGCTACTGCGGCCGCCGTGTTCCTGATTCAGGCGTTGATCATCCTGGCTTCGCCTGCGGTACGGCTGGCCGCGCTGCCACGCGCCGCCGGCCCTTGAACGTC
>JAYVST010000534.1:0-24630 GCA_043775255.1 Burkholderiales bacterium | reverse complement strand
GATCCGACCGGCAAGATCGGCAGTCTCCAGATCGAGGTCTATGCAGTCGATGCTTGCGTAAATCGCCTTCAACCGCTCAATGTTTTCGAGGCGAACTCGCCCGGGCCCACGCTCGATATGTTGGCGAAGCTCGTAGGCGGTAATTGCCGATATTGCGCATTGTGAGACGCCGACATTGTCAATTTTCGATCTGATGCGTTCCCACCCTGAAGCGCGGTTGGCCAGATGCTCAAGGACATTGGTGTCCAGAAGAAAGCGCATTTACCCTACAGTTTCAAACCCATCACCGCATCGAGAAACGCTTGGGTCCGCCCATCGACTTTTTTCTTCGCGGCGGGCTTGGTGGCGACCTTGGTAGGGTCGCGCTTCGCGGCCGGTTTGCGCGCCGCTTTGATGCGCGGTTCGGAAAGAGTTGTCATGATGTTCTGCCTCCTGCGAAGGAAGGGCTTATTGTAGCGCTTGCCCAGTGGTCCAAAGCTGTGGGAAACGGCAGCCTCAATCGTGTTGCTGGGAGCAACTGCGCATGTTTATGTGAGCGCCACGCCGTCGCACGGTGCTATGCTTTTCAACCGTTCAATGGTCAAGCCAAACCATGGGTTCACGCCTGCCGATCGAAGTGACCGACCCGACGCCGCGAGCACTGTCGACGTTATGGGAAGCGCTGTGCGAAGACCCGGCGTTCGCCGATCTGCCTTACAAGGTGGAGACCAACGAAAGGGGGCAGTTGCTGCTGAGTCCGGCCGGCACGCCGCATAGCCTGTGGCAGGCATACGTGACGTACATGCTGTTCGTTGCGACCGACGCCGCGCGGTTGGGCGGCAAGGTACTGACAGAAGCTGCACTGCTCACTTCCCAGGGTGTCAAGGTGCCGGATGTCGCCTGGGTTTCAGATGCAGCCTGGAACGCCCGATCCAATCCGTCGTTGCTGACACACGCGCCCGACATTTGCATCGAAGTGATGTCGCCTTCGAATACGGCCGATGAAATGCGCGCGAAGACCGCGCTGTACTTCGGATGCGGTGCTCGCGAAGTTTGGATTCTGGCTACGACTGGCCGCATGGCGTTTTTCGATGCGAATGGCGAGCGGTCGGCTTCATCCATCCTGCCCGATTTTGCCGCGCAGATCGGGCCGCCCTGAGCGGGCCGCGCGGAATTCCATACGCATCCGCTTCTATCCCGGAGTAGAGTCGTTCCAGTTGACCGGTTTGCGCCGCGTCCGACCTCACTTGCAAGGCACCTGACATGCATATCGATACCCTGATCACCACTTTCGACCGCGCCCTGCGCGCGATCGCATCAGTCGCGCCGGCCGCGCCGCTGCCGACCGCTGCGCGACAACCCGGCCCGGAACTCAACGCAGAGGATAAGCGCGAGGCGGCGGCGCTGATGCGGGTCAACCACGTGGGCGAAGTGTGTGCCCAGGCGCTCTACCATGGCCAGGCGGCGACGGCACGCACGCCCGAGATCCGCGCCCACATGGAGCGCGCCGCCGTCGATGAAGGCGCGCACCTGGCCTGGACGGCGGAGCGCATTGCCGAACTGGGGGGACGCCAGAGCCTGCTCAACCCGCTCTGGTACGCCGGCGCATTCGCTTTCGGCGCCCTCGCCGGCCAGCTGGGCGATCGCGTCAGCCTGGGCTTCGTGGCCGAAACCGAACGTCAGGTCGAGCACCACCTGGAAGGGCATCTGGACCGCCTGCCGCGGGCGGACACGCGCTCGCGCGCGATTGTCGAGGCCATGCGGGTGGACGAAGTGCGCCACGCGCGCGAGGCGGTGGTGGCCGGCGCGGAGGAGTTGCCGCTGCCGGCGCGCCTGGCCATGCGGGCGATGGCAAAGGTGATGACGGCGACGGCGTATCGGGTGTAGCAGCCTGTCGGACTTGGGAATCGTCGGTGAGCAAATCGACCGCAGCGGTCCATTTTTCACCGCCTTCTTGCCCCATAGCCGGGCTATGGGGCGGCGAATGCGGCGAAAACTGTCCTCGCTGGGGTCGATTTTCGCTTTCGACGCCCCAAGTCCGACAGGCTGCTAGCAGCCGGTCGGTCGTGGCACACGGTATGGTCACTGCGGCGTCAGCGCGGCGATTGGCACGGACCAGGCGCGATCGGACGGCGTTCCGGCTGACGCAGGTCGACGTGGCGTAAGATTCGGTGGCCTGGCACACGCGCCAGGCTTGCGATCAAGGGACGCGCCACTTACAACGAAAGTAAGTCGAGAATGGATAGCAATCCGGCCAGAAAACGTTGCGCGCTCATTACCGGCATTACCGGCCAGGATGGTGTTCTGCTCGCGGAGAACCTGCTTGCCAAGGGGTATCGAGTTGTCGGCTTCGGGCGGCGCGCTTCGATCGTCGGGCGAACGGATTTGCGCCCGCTTTTCGGCCGGATCGATGTGTTTCATGGCGACCTTGCCGATTCGGTGGACATCGCCGACGCGCTGCAGCACCACCAGCCCGACGAGGTTTATAACCTCGCTTCCCAATCGGCGCCGGCGGTTTCGTGGTCGCAGTCCCTCGAAACGGCCGAGGCCACCGCCCTCGGTGCGCATCGCGTTTTCGAAGCGGTGCGCCGGTTCAAGCAAGACAGCCGGATTTATCAGGCGTCCAGCTCCGAAATGTTCGGCAAAGTGGTCGAGAGTCCGCAGAGCGAAACCACTCCCTTCAAGCCGGCCAATCCGTACGCGGCAGCCAAGGTATACGCCCACATGACCGCCGACATCTATCGGCGCAGCTACGGCATGTTCATCGCCTGCGGCATTCTGTTCAACCATGAAAGCGTGCATCGCGGCATGCACTTCCTGACGCAGAAAATCACCTACGGCGCTGCCTGTGCAAGCCTGGGAATCCGTGATTCGGTGGCGCTCAACGAAGCCGGAGAACCGATTGTTTCGTCAGGCATGCTGACGCTGGGCAATCTGGACGCCGAGCGGGATTGGGGATGCGCCCATGACTACGTCGAGGCGATGGCGCGCATGCTGCAACGTCCGAATCCGGACGACTACGTTATAGGTACCGGCGTCCTCCAGCGCGTCAGAGACCTCTGCGCAACCGCTTACGCTCACGTGGGACTCGACTGGCGGAACCATGTTGCCTCCGATCCGCGCTTCATGCGGGCGGCTGAAACCGGATCGACGGTTGCCGATCCCGCCAAAGCGCGTCGCGAACTTGATTGGCAGGCGACTTCGAGCTTTGACGACCTGCTGGGCGAGATGGTCGCCGCGCATGTTGGTCGGCTGGACGCCGGCAACGCTGCCGGATAGAACCGGCCAATGAGAACGGCAACGGCGCCCGCAAGCGGGACGCACCCGAAGAGCAGCCGGATGCCGCCCGGTCGCGCCACGCGATGACCGCAGGCTTGCGGCCTTCGCTGGCTGGCTGGCGACGGCGCATCGCGAGCGCGCTGGACCATCCGGTCCTGCGACGCCTTGGCGGCAGCTGCCCGCGCGGATTGCGTGCGATCGCTTCCGCATTGCGGGCGAGGTTGCGCGGCAAGCCCTCCCAGGCCACCTGGCCGATCACCCCGTATCCGGACGACGCCGATTTCCTTGATCGCGCGGCAGTGTTGCCGCAGCTACTTGAATATCACCGGATCAGCAACCTGATGCTGATGATCTGGCAGTCCCGCCTGGATCTTCAGGAGGCTTTCGATCTTGCGAACCGATCCGGGCAGCAACGCTTTTCCGATTGGTATGTCGAGTCGGCGAAACGCGAGTACGGCATCGAACCGGTGCTGTTCGGTCCGCCCAAGGTTCAATCCGCCGTGCGATTGCGTCACCGGTCGTCTGTCAAGGGCGATGCCCCTGCACGCCTGCTGGAGGGCGAAGCGGGCGTTACTCTGGTCGGCCACGCGCATGGCGAACTCGGGCTCGGCGAAGACATACGCATGTCCGCTCTGGCGCTCACCGACGCTGCCGTACCGTTCGGCATTGTCGATTTCAGACACGGACTGCAATCCCGGCAGAACGCCGTCGTCAGCCACGGAAACCTGATCGCATCCAACCGGTTTCGCGTCAATCTGATTCATCTCAACGCCGACCAGTTGCTGCGCGCCCAAACGCAACTGGGCCGTAGTTTCTTCCGACGGCGCCACAACATCGCCTACCTGTTCTGGGAACTGGCAGAATTTCCGCGCATCTGGCAGACCACGCTGCAAACCGTCGATGAAATCTGGGTCGCATCGTCGTTCGTCCGCGATGCCATTGGCGGGTCGGTCTCCACACCGGTACATCTGGTTCCCCCGCCATTGTTCATGCCGCGTCTTCCGGAACTGGGACGCGCGCACTTCCGTATCGATTCCTCGGACTACGCGTTCGTGTTTTCCTTTGACGCACTTTCATACATCGAGCGCAAGAATCCGCTCGCGGCGATTCGCGCCTTCCGGCGCGCGTTCCCAGACGGCAACGAGCGAGTCACGTTGATCATCAAGGCGATGAATGCGCACAGCGACAATCCGGGATGGCGCGCAGTCACGGCAGCGGCGGCGGCGGATGCCCGCATCCGGCTGATCAATGCCACCCTGGACCGGGTGGCATTGCTTGCGCTGGTCAACGCATGCGACTGCTACTTGTCGTTGCATCGTGCCGAAGGACTTGGGCGTGGCCCGCTCGAAGCCATGGCGATGGGAAAGCCGGTGATCGCCACTGGCTACTCCGGGAACCTCGACTTCACCCGGAGCGACACGGCACTGCTGGTGGATCATGCGCTGATTCCTGTGCAACCCGGCCAATATCCGTTTCACGTAGGCCAGAAATGGGCGGATCCGGACACCGATCATGCTGCGCACCTGATGCGCCAATTGGTCGCCGATCCTCAGCAAGGCGTGGATCTCGGAAAACGCGCCAGTGAACTTGTAGCCGATCAATATGGCCGGCGCCGCTGCGCCGAAGCTTACAGGCGGCGACTCGTGGCCATCGCCAACTGCGCGTGATCCGCCGCGACTGCGGTTGCAGTCGCCCCGATCGTCAGGCCAATCGCATGTGCACTGGCGGAAAACGCCCTTTCGATCGCATGCGCCAACGTTCCGTCGACCTGTCCGGCCTCTTCCTCGAAATCCTTTTCGGACAACGCCAGGGCGAGCAGCGGCACAAAGGCACGGGTGCGCGCGAAGAACATGCTGCCGGCGACGAAGCGCAGGCGTCGCAACGCGGGTTGGCCAACACCGAGGCGCTCGGCCAGCGGCGCCAGCGCCGCGACGTTGAGGTCCCAGTGATCGGCCATCGGCAAGAGGTGGCCTTGGGGACAGATGATGCCGGCGCGCGGGTCCGCGCTGAAAGCGGTGAGCGCGGCATCGATCGCGGAATCCGTCGTCAGCGCGCCGATCAGGTCATCGCGCCAGCGCGCGCCGTCACGCCGGTGCGTCGAATTCTTGGTGTGTGCCTTCAAAAGCAGATTGTGCCCCGCGGCCAATACGCGCGGCATCATGTCGAGAAACGGCAGGATATCGCGCCCGCGGTTTGGCTGCAGGACAAGAACGTAGGGATGCTTGCCGCGCTCCAGGCGTTCACGCACACGCGTGGCGCCCTCTTCCGAACAGGTGACGTAGAGGTGGAGCGCGCACGCGGTGATTGAATCGAGTCTGGCGGCCAATCCCTCGAAGATGTCGGGATAGTAGGCATGTAGCACCACCGCGATCGACGTCTCGCGGGCGGATGGCGCCGCTTCGCTCCCCAAGGCGCAACACAACAACGCCATGGATGTCGCTTCCAGGGCCGCATGACCCGATCGCTGGTCCGGCTCCAGGTAAGCGCATCTCGTCCAATCGTTCCAGGCATTGACGAAGATGAACCGATCCGCGCGCTGCGGAAGACGCGCGCAGGTATCCTTGACAGCGTTGCGGAGCCACTCCTGGTACCCGCAGAAGGTGGCATTGGCCAACGTTGTCGCATGCCTACCCATGAGTGCCGAATCGTCCCAGCCAACGCATACTCCGCGAAACAAGACAGCATTCTCTCCCTCGGGATAGGACGCGCTGCGAGCGACAAGTACCCGCCAATCGCGCACGTCGAAATGGTCCGACTCGTGCCCGGGCAAGGGTTCCACCGGCAGCATTGGCAGAGTCGCATCCAGGGGGGGCATCTCGATGGTTGCATCGATCCCAGCCAAATGAATCCGCCCGGCGCCGGCATTCGAAGCGCCAACAATGCATACTTCCCCGCAGTTCCTTTCGCGCAGTTCGACGCGCCAGCGCGCTAGCACGTTCCCGGTGACCATTTCCGGCCGCGCAATGACAAGAATCGGGCGGCCGCGAAAACGCAAATACCGCGCATGCCGTACATACGCTGCCAATTGACCGAAAAATGCCGGGACTGCCCAACTGTCATGCTCGTCCTCTGAATCTTCGCGCCAGCAAAGGCAGAACGGAAAATCAAGACCATCTTCTCGCGCCATTTGCCGCAGGCGCTCGTCGCCGGGCATGCACGCGCCGTCCCAGCGGAAGTAAAACGCGAACCCACCGATGCCGTGCTTGCGCGCCAACGACACCTGGCGCCGCAACACCGATTCGTCCCCGGCGCCATAGCTTCCCAAGTCGCCGGGCTTGCGCGGTTGAATATGTCCACGAAAACGCGGCTTGACCGAATCGACGACACTCCAGGACGCATCCTCTGTGCCCATCGAGGTTTCATAGAAACAGATCAAACCGATTGGCGCCTCGCCATGCATGGCATCGACCCGAGCAGGAATCGGCAGTGCGTTTTGCGCTACGAAAGGAGGGAAAAGCGGAGTACCGAGGCGCCTTTGCGTTCCGATCAGCCGGACGCCATGGAATGCCGGTGTCGTCGCATCGGCGACGGCGGAGTGGTCTGCAAGTCCGCTCTCAACTCTATCCTGCATCTTGGCGGCCGGGATATCGCGCTCATTTCTTGCGCCCGCCCGCCATGCGGCCATGAGTCGGCGCAACGCGCGCAGGGGCCGCGTGAGGCGCCAGGAACGACTTGACCGCACCCCGTCAAGGGCCGACTCGGAAACTTCCAGCTCCGCCGCCAGCAGGTCAGCCGCATCATGGCAGTCACGGCTTTCCTGGCGCAGCGCGGCCGCCTGCCATTCCTGTGCGATTCGCTCGCGACCGAAAAGGTCGAGACGGTCCCGCAGTGCGCCGGATTGCGCTTCAAGTCCCGCAATGATCTCGAGCTTCTGCCTGCTTTCCTGTTTGGCGATTTCCGCTTCACGATGCATTTCTCTGAGTCCGCCTGCCTGGGCTGCCACTGTGGCAGCGAGCTCCGTCCGCGCCACGACGCTCGCGGCAAGTTCATTGCAGACCTTGCCGAAATCCGCACCTAACAACGCGGCGGCGGCGTGCAACGCCTCGATCTGCGCATCTTTCCCGAGCAAAACACGACCAAGTGTCGCGACTCGGGTTTCAAGCAAGGCGACTGAGGATTTCAATCCGTCCGTCTCGCCCGATTTCTCGGCAATCGTCTGTTCAAGGTTGAAAGCCTGACTTACACGCAAGGCCAAAGCGACCCTGAGGGAATCCGTATCAGCCACCTTTTCCGCGACCGCCCGCTGCAACTCCGCGACCTGCGCTTGAAGCGACGTCAGCGCTGACTTCAGCGACAGGGCTTCGTCGGCCTTTTCACCCAGCGCCTGATCCAGCAGGGCGATCCGTGCTTTATGCGTCGCTGCCGACTGGCGCAACGACTCGGCTTCGACCGCCTTTCGGTCATTCGTCCGATGCAACGCAGCGACTCTTACTTCATACGTCGCCACAGACAGCCGCATCGACTCGGCTTCCGTCGTCTTGTCACCCAGCATACGTGCCAATGTCGCGATCCGCACTTCTTGCGTCGCCATCTTCGCGGCCAATGACTCGGCTTCTGCCGCCCTTTCAGCCAGCACCCGATCCAGTTCGGCGATCCGCTCCTCAAACTTCCCGGCAATAGAAGTCAGAGATGCGGCCCTGGACCCGCTCGCAGCGAGGGCCTCTTCGAGTTTCGCCAAGCGTTCGTCCCTTACCGCCATTTCCGTACGCAGCGGCTCGCCGACTGAATCCGCAGCTTGGTCATCTGGTGCCGCTGCGGCGTCCGGCATCCGACTCCGATCCGTCGACCGCACTTCTGCCTGCAAGGTCGCGACGGCCGTGTCGCGTTGCGCCACTTCCGCGTGTAGAAGGGCGATCGCCCGATCGCGAACCGCGACTTCGCCGTGCAGGGAATCAACCTTAGCGTGCAGATCCGCGACAGCCAGGCTCGAGCGTGAGGCAACCTCGGATGACGCGATGAGTTCGCGCTCCACAAGCATCGATCGACGTTCGGCATTGTGCGCACATGTCAGGGCTGGCCAGGAATCGCGCCAGCGCGCTTCAATTTCAGCAACGCGCGTCAGTCCCGCCGCGTCGTCCGGATCCTGTCGGTCACAGGCGAAATCGCACATCATCGAGTAAGCGTCAACCACAAGTTGCGACAGTGTCTTGCTCGCCGTCAACGTTTGCGGTCCAAAACTGGTATGCCGGAGAGATGCGTCCAGGTACTCTTCACGATACTCGCGCGCCGCCTTCGACTTCGGATCGAATTCCAGTCCGAAGCGCCGCGCGACACGAACGAGTTCGCGGTCTGTGCCATTCATCAAGTTACCGTAGTCCACGACCACGCGCCGGCTGCCCGCCGTTTGTCCCAGCGCAGCGAGCAGATGTTCCAGCCACATGCTGTGGGATTTTTCAGGCTGAAACCCGTCTCTCTTGGCCAGCGAACTGGATACCTCAAGGGGGTTTCTTAAGGTAACTAGATAGTCGACCGCAATATCGCGTGAAGCGAAGACCCCCTTCCAGAAAGGCAGGAGTCGGCATACCCTGGGATCCTTGATTGCAAACCGGGTAGTCGAGGCGAACCGGTCGTCGAGTAATCGACCCGCCCTTTCAGCGAAGAAATCCAGTGTCGCCGCCTCCAACTCCTGTTGCGCCAAACCCAGGGAATGCCAGGAATGGTCGATCGCGGAAAGCAGTTCTTCATTCAACGCATTGACGCCAGCATCCTCGAAGAATCCCTTTTCGTTGTTGTTGGGCAGCGGGTCGATCAGGGTATTGCCAAGCGAGACGCCGAGAACCGGCAATCCACGTGTGATGGCGCTGGTTCCGCTACGGTGCACACCGAGTACGACAATGAGTCGACGGCCGGATTGGATCATCAGATGGGTCCACGACTAATTGTCGACAAGCACATCCAGAAAATTCCACATCACTTACAGTGTTCTTCCACACGCCTTTACGGCGCTGTCAGGTGGGTTCCTGCAAACGCCAGTGGCGCATCTTCGAGAAATGGTCCACACCTTCAAAAGACGCCTCGCCGTCTGCCGGCAGAAACACGAAACGATCCAAATCGAATACGTTATGCCTGAGCCGGTCTCCCGCCGTGATAGTGGCCCGAAGCGCGAATCCCAAGTCCGAAAGCCTGCTAGCGCCTCGGGAGTTTCGCAAGCGCGCTATTGAGCTTGCAACGCATATGATACTCAAGCCACGCCAGAGATTTTCCACAACCCGGAGAGCGCAAGGTTGGGATCGCCGCAGCACTTCGAGCGCGTCACAGATTCGCGAATGTCGTGCGCCGGACATCCGCGTCGAGTGTCACCGATGCCATGCATTCAAAGTCCACGATTCCGGTCGGCAGCATTTGTTGTTCAGGCAATACGCGAAACATGCAGGCATCGATCATCCGGTGCAAATAGACCTCTTCACCGTTGACAGTCCCCAATACCCCGGCATTCAGGAAGTAGACCCCGGGATTGAGCGAGCACTTGAGGCGAAATTCGACGACGATGACTGACCCGGTCGCCACATACGCTATCGCGTCGCCGCTGCCTGCCGCGGTTGAGGCGCCGCCAAGTTCGAAGCCGGACACGGTCTTGAGCAGCATGCCGAACCGGATGTTGTCCGCGCCCTTTGCGAACGTCACGTTGTACGTGTAGCGATACGTTGCGCCGCGATTGAGATGATTGACCCGGGCGCCACCGGCATCAAGCAGATGCGGCCCCTCAATGAGGGCACCGCAGGATTCATAGCACAAGGTCGATTCCGGCACCAGCGTCGGGTCGTAGTATTCCGACTGCGGCTCACGCTGCGGCCGCGCAGGCAGTAAAAAGGCGTCGCCTGCAAGGCGGGATACGGTCGGACCGGCCACACTGTTTGAAACTGCCTCCGCCCCTATTTCTTCACGGATGCGCACGCGCCCCTCGGGAGGCGCGTAGAGCAGTTTTTGATACTTTCCCACAACCGTATTCGGTGCGCCCATCGTCAGCATCTCGCCGGCATCGATCAGGATCGCGCGATTGCAAAGTTCGATCACCGAGGCGCCCGAGTGGGAAACGAACAGAATCGTCGCTCCGTCCTCGCGGATTCTCTCGATTTTTGCAAAGCACTTGCGCTGAAACCGTTCATCGCCGACCGACAGTGCCTCATCGATCACGAGAATCTGAGGGTCGACGTTGACCGCCAGTGCGAATGCGAGACGCATGACCATGCCGCTGGAATAGGACTTCACCGGTTGATCGAGAAAATTCCCGATATCGGCGAAGCCGACGATGCCTTCGAGTTTCGCTTCGAACGCGGAAGGGCTCAAGCCCATCACCATGGCGTTGGTGTAGAGATTCTCGCGCCCTGTGAACTCCGGGCTGAATCCCGAGCCCAGTTCCAGGAGCGCGGCAATGCGGCCGTTGGCGACTACCCGCCCCTCGGTTGGATTGAGGGTGCCGCAAACAAGCTGCAATAGGGTCGACTTGCCGCTGCCGTTGCGTCCCACCACGCCGACGGTCTCGCCTTTGGCGATTTCGAATGAAATCCCCTTGAGCGCCCAGAACTCGCGATAGAACTTGCGCCCTCCGGGTACCAGCATTTGCAACAGGCGGTCGCGCGGCTTTTCGTAAATGTGATGACACTTGCCGAGACTCTCGGCTTTGACCGCGATCTCAGAGGACATCGGCAAATCCTCTTCGCGTCTTCTGGAACCAGGCAAAGCCCAGCCAGGCCACCAGAGCCGAAATCGCGGCATAGGCGAAATACCCGGGCAGATCGGGAATGCTCCCCCATACAAGCACGTCGCGCATGTCGTTGATCGCCCGCGTCACCGGATTGAGGACCACGAAGAAGCGGTATTGGTCAGGAAAAGACGACAAAGGATAGAACAGCGGCGATAGAAACATGAGGCCGGTCGTGACGACCCCGACCACATGCGCGACATCGCGCAGGAATACACCGAGCGATGCCAGAATCCAGGACAGCCCGAGCGTCAGAAGGGCGATCGGCAGGAGCGCGAATGGCGCCAAAAGCACCGTCACTGCAGGTGCCCCGACCAAAAGAAAATGGAATACCACCCACATCGCCAGACCAACGCACATATGGAGAAAGGCGGATGCCAACGAAACCAGGGCCAGTACTTCAAGCGGAAAAACGACCTTCTTCACGTAATTGACGTTATTCAGTACCAGCCCCGGCGCGCGCCCGATACACTCTGCGAAAAGGTTGAACACCAGCATGCCGGCGAACAACACGAGGGCGAATTCGAAAGGCGAGTCGCCCCCTGCCCGCCAGCGTGTCTTGAGAACCACACTGAACACGAAGGTGAACACCCCCAACATCAGGAACGGATGGAAAAAAGACCACAGAATTCCCATCACCGAGCCGCGATAGCGGCCCAGCACATCACGGCGGACCAGCGTCTGGATGAGCATGCGATCGCGCCATATGCCGCCAAGCATCGCAAGCGGTGTCGCGGAAAAAGTTCGCATTGCCGGGTTCAAGCCAAAGCGAACAGCGGACCAGGATCACGACTCAAGGCAAATTCCCGCGTCGCTCGAAGATTCGAACCATCTCCAGCGCCGGTTTTCGAACCCCGCAATGACAGTCCTCGAATAGCTCCGGCTGCAAGTGCAACAACACACGGCCTTCTCCAGTACTGAAATCATCACGGCTTTCCCGATCAACATCGATGCGGATCAACGGTCGAAATAAGGTTTCCCCGCGCATTCTAGATTGCCGGGCGGATTGCGTGGTTCGGCACTGTATCGCCGCCCGCGTTCGACATGCGAACCCGCAATGCGCGCCGCACCGCAGCGATCCAATCACCACCGCGCTACCGCCCGCGCCATTCCGCCGGGCGACGCGCCGGCTGGACTTTGCGGGGTTAGCAGCGGGGCGTCTGCGTCTTTAGCGAATTTGCCGGTCACCGACGCCGGTAGCAGCAGCCAGTATCCGGTTAGCAACTGAACGACAAAGGCCACCCGCGGTACATCGAGCACGCTGCCGAGACTGCCGGCAACAAGCATGGCGACCAAGGCGGCGATGAACCAGGGCGCATCCTTGCGTGCCGATCCTGTGGCGGTACGGCAGGCCGCGAACGCACAGGCCAGCAGCCAGAGCCAAACCGTCAAGCCGGCGACCCCGCGCTCCACCAGGAGCTCGAGCCAGACACTGTCGGTATGCCAGGGCAGGAAAAAGTAGCGACCGGTCAGGAACCATCTGGCACCGCCGTCAGCGAATTCGCCGTTGGCCAATATCGGTTTTCCGGCAGGACCCGTCAATTGCAGGCGCCGCAAATCAACCGCCCGTGCGGATTCCCGGACCGCGAACGAAAAATAGGCTGGCCGCGCGAAGTGAACCGGCGCGCCGAGGTTTGCAGCGTCGAACCTGACTTCCACGCTGCGCCAATCGCCCGGCTCGAGCACCACCGATTCACCCGCGCAGGCCGTCTCGTAGATCAGATGGCGTTCGCAAATCGCGACCTGAACCCGGGTGGCGCGAAACGCGCGTACCTCAAACGCAGCCGAGTAGGCCCCAGCGTCGACCGACCCGATTCTTTGCGAGAGGCCGAACACGCCGGCCATGTCGTCACGCGTCGCCGGACCGTATACCCGCGCGAAATGTTCGCCTTCCGACTTGATCACCTTGAATCCGCCCGGAAACTCGACCGTGTCCGAGTTGTTCGCGTACTCGGCCGGGAAGCGTCCGATACCCCTGCCCAACGCCCAGTCCACGGGCGTTCGCAGCAACATGACTGCGCCTGACCAGTGCCTGAACCTTGCATCAATGTCGGATGCAGCTTGGTCGAAACGGCGCGATACGAACGAGTCACCAGCGAGAATGGCCGCGCGTTCCCCAGTCAATGCCAAGGTAATACCAAGCAGCACGAGTTGGGAGCGTCGTCCGGCAACCGGGTCCCAACGTGCCGACAAGATGGCGGCACCGGCCGCAACAGCACTGCCCATTGCCAAACACACCACTGCGAAGGCTGGAGACTCGCCGCCCCGGTCCACCCATGCGATACATGTTCCGGTAGCTGCCAGGCTGAGCGTAACCGCAAGGAAAAACTGGATCGACCTTAAGCGGCCTGTGCGCCAAGCAATAGCCGCCCAGGCCCAGAGTGTCCCAAGGAAGGCCATGGCTGCAATTCCGGCGTAACTCCATGCCAGGAATGCAGCCTGCGCGGAGGCCGCAAGTATCCCGGCCAAGACGCAGGCGCAAATCGTCCGGTGCAAGCAAGTTGAACCTGACCCGGCCGTCGCGCTTGACCGCGACCGCAGGAACCAGATACCGAATGCAGCACCTATCGCCAATCCGAGGAACAGGCTGCGCGACAATGTGGTCAGGCATGCGTAGACCGCCAGCAGTAGTGTGAGAACGGCGGCAACTCGGCCAAGTCGAGTCCGCGCGACCGCGACCGCTCGTACCACAAACGGCATTCCCAAAGCCAGGTAAACGTCGAAGCTCGCGCCGCCCACATGCCCCTCGACAAACAGCCCGCTGGTTCTGTAGTAGTGACTGAAATCGGCAAACCCGGTAAAGGCAAGGCGTTCCCACAACGCCACTGTAGAGGCCAGCCCCACACCAATCGTCATGCCCAAACCAAGCGCATCGGCACTGCCCTGCGGATCCGAGCGATGCCGGGCCATCAGTAGCGGCACAACCAAGAGAAATTCAAACGTGCTCTTGGCGACGCGAATGCTATTGAGTGCGGTGTCATAGCCATCGAACCAGTCAAACTCGATTTGCCCGGCATGGAACAGCCCGACAGCAAGAGAAAGAACGGTAGTGGCAGCAAGAGCGCCGAAAACCCGGACCGCCCTGTGGTGCGGTGGATACACCGACAATGGCGGCAGGGCGGTGCGCGGCCCGCCGTTTGGTCGGAGGACGACTGCCGCGTAACTAGCATAAGCGCCCGCCGCCGTGCCGAGGATCGCCAGATCGAATTCGTCGAAGGCGATCCAGCCGGTCCAGGCAGCGAATCCAAGTACGGGAAGGCTCGCCGGGAGCAAAATCAGCCAGATGCCAGGATAGCGAAATACCATTGCGCACCACAGTGCGAAGCCAATCAGCGCCGCCGGCGCGCAAACAGGATGATTGGAGGCAAGCGCAACTCCAAGAACGGTGGCAGATCCCGAGGCGAGCAGCGCGCCGGCCAACCTGGCGCTTGCGGGACACATCAAGCGTTTTCTCCGTGCACCCGGTCGAGCGGAACAATGCCGCAGACCACCTTGCAGGCAACGGTCTCAGCCACCTGGGCCTTTGGCGGCTCCCGGTGCCGGTGCGGCTCCCGGTGTAGGCGCGGCTCCCGGTGTGGGTACGGCTGCCGGTGTGGGTGCCGGAGTCGGGGCCGCCCTTCCCGGAGCCGGCGCTTGCCTGACTGGGGTCGCTGGCCGGTAGACGAATTGCCAATCGGAATACTTGGCTTTCCCGGAGAGCGCGCTGTCGGCAACGCGAAAACCGGCTGACTTGATCGTGCCGTTATCAGACAGGCTGTGGACGCCCATGATCCCGCCTTCCGGCGCACGGACTAGGCCCCATTCCGCCTTGCCCGTCATCGGATCGACATAGATTTTGCGCAAATACCTTTGATTGGCCGGGTAGCGGTTGTCCTTGAGCAAATCGGCGAGTTCCGCCGGATAGCGCTTCGCCGCACCCGGCGACTGATCGTAATACCGGGAAATAGCACGTCGAAACTCGGCGCCGACGAAAAGCAACTCGACTTCACGCTCGCGCTGTTGCGAAAACGACCACAATTGCGCGGCCCCCGCGATGCCGGCGGTGCTGACAGCCACCGCGAACAGGACCGCAAGATAGGTAAAGCCGGACTGGGAAATCGCTGCCGCAATACCTCGGCCAAGAAAATCAGAACGTTCAAAGTTCGCCATATGACTTGCCGCTGCGATCACTCCCCTGCGCGCCGCTGCGCACGTCGGCGATGGCACCGAGTGCCGGATCCAAAGGCGCCACGATGATCCAGCTGTCGGCACGTTCGGTGACCGGATCGACCGGCGCCTTGCGCAGGTACTTGCGGGAAACAAGATCATCGAGCGTATCAGGGTACTTGCCGGTGTCGCTGAAATGCTTGTCGATCGCATCCCGCACCACCTTGAGGGTCTCCTTCAGCGCGGCATCACGGGCCTGGTCGACGGCGGAGAAATACTTCGGCACGACGATCGAGATGAGGGTGGCGACGATGGCCAGCACCACCATCAGCTCGATCAGGGTGAAGCCACTTCGCCTCCCGGCTACAGCTGGTGAAATCGTTTGCACGTCACCAGAGCCTGTAGGAAATCCGGTTCAATCCGACGGCCCCGCTCTTCGAATACACATCGAATATGTCTTCGCCTTCGGCCGGGCTCTCGGGCGGACTGGCATAACTGCGCCGGCCCCAGGTCTGCTCGGCGGGTTGGCCGTTGTCGGCAGCCAGCGGGTCGCGCGGAATACGCCGCATGAAGTACATCTTGCGGCGCTCCGGACTCTTCGCGTCGTCGACGCCTTCGACCAGCACCGTGAGCGACTTCGGATAGCCGGAATCCTGGGTCGCGCGTTGCATCCGGCCATCGTCGAACGCCTGCTTGTAGGCATCGATCCCTGTGCGCATCTCGCGCAGCGCACGCCGCAACTCATTTTCCTTTTCACGCTGCATGGCCACCTGCGCGATCGGTGCGGCCACCGACGCCAGGATGCCGATGATCGCCAGGCTGATCATCAGTTCGATCAGGGTGAAACCGCGCAGCCTGGTCACGGCGTGACGGCGATCGAGAAAGGTGCGAGCGGCGCCACCTGTGCCGGTTGCCCGGTGATCGCGGTCACGGTGCTGGAGCCCAGGCGAATCTCCGTACTCGCCGCCGGCTTGAGCGGCACCACGGTGAGCGTGACGACATCGCCGCTGCCGGTCACGCCGCCACCGCCGACGCGTGAAGTCGCCACAAAGATATTGCCACCCCCATCAATGCGCGAGGTAAAGTTGCCCTCGCCACCCTGGCGGAAAAACGAACCCTCGCGCGCCTCTGTCACCTGCAGGACTTGCGGGTCGTAGACGATCTGCACCGGCGCCCCCGACACCGGTTGCGCCGCACTGAGCATCAAGGACACCTGCACTGGCGCACCGGTGCGAGCCTGGGCAGGACCCGACCACGACAAGGAAACGGCGCCGGGCGCGCCCGCACCCGGCTGGGAATTCGGCCCGATCGGCATCAGCGGGTTGGTCGGCCCGAGCCCGGGAATGGTGCCTGCGAACGCGGCAGCCGCCGCGTTCGCCGCCAGGGACTCTCCGGGCACGGGAGCGCCACGGAACGGCTGGGCGCCAGGTCCGGGCTGGAACGGGACGGGCGATACGTTCGGTTGGCCGGAAGGGGGCGCAGCGAGCGAAGGCGTTCCGCGCAACGACAATGTCACCGGTTCGGTACGAGCAGCGACCTCGGCCGGCACATGCACCGCGCGCAGCGGAATGCCGACCAGCGCTTCGGTGCCGGCGCCGAATTCGGTCGCCTGGCCTTCGGGAATGGTCATGTTGCGCAGGATTCGCGGAGTGATCAGGAGCACGATCTCGGTGCGGTTTCGCGTATCGGCGGTGGAACCGAACAATCGTCCGAGAATCGGCAATTCACCCAGGCCCGGCAACATGTTGGCGGTGCTGCGATCCTCGGTGCTGATCAGGCCGGCAAGTACCTGGGTCTCGCCGTCGCGTAGCCGCAATACGGTCGCCGCGTTGCGCGTGCCGACCTGATAGGTGCGGGTCCCTGCTGTGCTGGTGACCGTGTTGGTGATGTTGCTCACCTCCAGACCGATCTTGATGCCGACCTCGTCTTCAAGATAGATGTTCGGCTCTACATCGAGCTTCAGACCAACGTCTAGGTAGGACACCGACTCGGCGACAAAGCCGGTGGCGGTGCTGGTGGTGGTGATGACGGGAACGCGGTCGCCGATGTGAATCTTCGCCTTCTCGCGATTCTTCACCCGGATGCGCGGATTGGCGAGGATGTTGGTGCCGCCTTCGGTGCGGTTCAGGTTGAGCGTCAACAAGGGATCGGTCAGCGCCATGCGCACCAGGCTGGCGTTGCGGTTGTTCCACTCCGGCAGGGTGATCGTGCCAGCCGGCAGGGCTGCGGCGGCGCCGCCGGTGCCGGTGGCGCCGCTGATCGCGCTGTAGCGAATCGAGCCAGGCCATTTCAGGCCCAGTTCCAACAGACGCGTGGATGCCACCTCCAGCACCTCGACCTCGAGCATCACTTCAGGTTCCGCCAGGTCCTGCAATGCGATCAACTGCTCGGCGTAGCGTACCGCCGCTGGCGAATCCTTCATCACCAGGATGCTCAGTTTTTCATCGACAAACAGGTCGCGTGTCTTCACCATCGTGCGGATCAGGTTCACCGTCTGACGAATGTCGGCGTTGGCGATGTAGAACGTGCGCGACACCAGTTCCTGGTACTCGCGCTGCTTGGCCGGTGTTGCCGGATAAATCAGGATGGTGTCGTTGCCGACCACCTTGCTGGCGAGCTGGTTGGTGGCGAGAATCAGGCGCAAGGCGTCATCCACCTTGGTGTTGCGCACAAAAATGTTGACCCGCTGGTCAGGCCGCACGTCGCGGTCGAGCATGAAGTTGATGCCCGCATGGTTAAACATGATGTCGAGCACCTGGCGCAGGCTGGCATCACGGAACTGCAGGGTCACCGGCTTGGCCAGACGCGGACGCAAGGCCTGTTCGTATGGGCCTTCGGGCTGCGTCTCGCTCTCGATGCGCCTGAGCAGCACGCGCGCCTCTCGCAAGCGCGGATACAGGCGCAGCAAGTCGCGCAAGTCGTCGCGCGCGGCTTCGTACTCCTTGCGATCGAGCCGGGCATGGATCTCGCGCAGGCGGGCGCGCTGGGACTGCTCCGCGCGCAATTCGCGCAAGCCAGCCTGCGCCTGCTCGTTGGCCGGGTCAACCGCGAGCGCCCGGCGATAGAGCGACTCGGCCTCGGCGAATTGCTCGACCGAACGCAGCGATTCGGCCATTGCAAAGAGTTGCCGCGTGTTGCGCTCACGCTCGCGCAGCAGCGCCGCGCGGAAACGCGGATTGTCCGGCGCCTCCTTGGCCGCCTGATCCAGCTTGGCCAGGCCTTCGGCAACCTTCCCCTGGGCGAGCAATTCGCCGCCTTCGCGAAACGCCTGCTGGCCGGCGCATCCCGCCAGCAATGCGGTTGCCAAGAGCGGGAGCACGAGTTTTCGGGCTAGCGCGCAGGCGGTGGATGGAACGGCGATCATCGAATGCCTTCCCCAAGCGGGAGGGTTTGCTGCTGCCCTAGCGGCAGGTAGGTGAGAATCATGGTTTGGGCGTTGATCGCGTCGACACGGTAGACATTGTCGACGATATCGGCAATGCGCATGGTCACTACATCGCCATTGGCGCGCTCGGCGAACACGGTCACGCGCCCCTGTTCATCGACACTGCCGATCATCCTGAACGGGAGGGGGGGCGCCTGCGGCGGGGCGGCGGGCGCAGACGGGGCGGTGGCGACCTTGCGCGGCTTTTGTGAAGGCGCGGACGACGGCGGCGGAACGGTGAACGGATCGCCGCCTTCAATCACGGACGGCGAGCGCCGCAGTCTGGCAAGATCGGGAATGCCGTTGCCGGAGAATGCGGCTGCCACCGCCGCCATCGCCGCCATCGCCCCGTTTTGGTCGCGGCCCGCAGATTCCGGCTGTGCCACCGCCGCCGTCGGCTCCGGCGTTGCGGCTGCGCTGGCCGACCCAATGGCACCGCCGGCCGAAGCGCGTCGCGCAGCAGGTGCGACGACATCCGGCTCCTGCACCGGGTAGAGGGCGGCCGCCAGTGTGGCCAGCAACGCGGCGCCCAGCAGAAAGCGCAGCGACCGCGCGCTCATCGCGCCTCCCGATAGTGATAGCTGAACGACATCTGCGCCTCGACTCCGTCCTTGCCATCCTTGCGGCGCGCGATCTCGATCTGGTCGAGCGTTATGGTCGGCATGCGCGTGAGGACCGTCGAGACGAAATTGCGCAATTCCGGATACGCACCGGAAATCGGCAATTGAATCTGGAAACCGTCGAGCCCAAGGCTCGATTCCGGCAACGGCCGGTAGTCGATGCGTCGGTAGGCAAGCCCGAGGTCGGTTGCCATCACCACCAGCCGCGCGATCACGTCGGCCTGTCGCTCGGAATTGCCGAAAAAGCCGTAAAACTGCGTCAGCGCGGCGGCCTCGGCATCCGCACTACTTGCCACCCGCGTCATCGCGAGTGCCGGCGCATTCCGAGGATTTCCTCGGGACCGATCGGCCGCTTCTACGGCGCTTTGCTGCGGCAGCAGCACGAAAACATGAAACAGGACCAGCAGGCATGCGATGACCAGCGCCGCCAGCACCGGCATATCCAGCCGCGCAAGCGCGCGCCGTGCGAACCAGAGCATGCGCCGCGTCAGGACACCGGCACGCGTCATTTGGCCGGCTCCTGGCGCCATTCGGCAACCACGACGAATTGCAGCGGAAAGCCTTCACCGCCCGTCCTTTGTTCCTGCGACTGGATGTAGGGCTTGACCAAAATCGGTTCACGCTCAATGCGTGCGAGGAAATTGAGCATCGCGGTGAGTTCTCGCGCCTCGGCGGCAATGACGATCTGGCGCGAGCCCGCATTCGGTCGAATCGCCTGCACCAGCACGCCCGCGCCAGCGCCAGCGGAACGTTCGATCGCATTGAACAGGCCGTCCCATGGGGTGACCAGGCGGGTGGCCAGCTTTTGCGCGTCCTCGAAGACCGTTTGGCGGCGCCGCTGCTCCGCCGGTGCCAATACACGCGACACGTCGCCCGCCGGCGCGTGCGCATCCGCGCCGGCGGCAACTTTCCGTGCGCCACGCGTATAGGTGACGCCCGCGTCCGCAACCAGGAGCAGCGCAAGCAGGAGCGCGCCCCAGCCGTACCAGAGCGGATAGCGGCGGCCGGCGAAATTGACACGCTGGGCACGCACGCCTGTCATCGAAGGCTCCCGGCGTCACCCGGCGGCCGCATCTGCCAACCCGCTACCGCATATGGACTGCGTCGCATCAGATCACCATCGCCATTCCGGCCGCAGCCGGACGCGCCAGCTTCAGGCGCGTCACTTCGATGCCTGCGAGTTCCGGCCGGGCCTGGCTCGGCGTATGTTCGACCAGGTACAGGTGTGCGGGCGCACCCGGCAGCGTCGTCACCTCGCGTTGCAACACTCGCATCAGATCGGAGCCATCCGCGCTCAGGCGACGACTGCGCACCGCGGTCCATGCCGTGCCGCGTCTGAAAAACGCGATATGCAGGTGGTCGGCTTCGGCCACCGCAAAAACGCTGTCGGCCGCGTTCGATACCTGTTTGCGGAAGCGATTGAAGACGGCGGTCAGCAACGGCTCCACCACGTGCAACTGCGCCCCGCAACCAGAGAAGGATGCCCGCAGCGACGCCAGCCTGTCGGCGCCGAGGAAAAAAGCCGGCGTTGGCTCGCCGTATCCGCCATCCCCCAGCACCACGACCATTCCTGCCGCCTCGTCATCGAAGGTCTTCATATGGAGATGGCGCGCATAGCGTTCGCGATCCTCGCGACGCTGCAGCTTGTCCTGCCAGGGAACGATGAGCGCGGTGGCGAATTGGCCTCCCAACACGACATTGCCGATCCCGCCCTTCACGCCGCCATCTGCCAGGAGGAGATCGATGGCTTCGACGGCACCGCGCCAGCCGGCGCCCGCCGGAACGGGATGCCCGACCATGGCGGCACGACCATCGGCACCGCGACCCGCGCGCACAAGCGCGACCTCGGTCGTGCCGAGATAGGCGTAAAGCCGCTCAGTGCGCCAAAGTGACACGATTGATCTCGCCCAGGGTGGTTTCGCCGGCGCGCACCGCTTCGAGCGCGGCCGCGCGCAGCTCGCGCATGCCGCCGCGCGCGGCGGCCGCGCGCAATTCGCGTACCGACACCCGTTGCAGGATGAGTTCACGCAGTTCATCGGTCAGGAACAGAAGCTCGGCGATCGCCTTGCGGCCGCGAAAGCCGGTGCCGCGACAATGGCCGCAGCCCATTCCCTTGCGGAACTTGTAAGCCGCGGCGTCGGCCGACGCGATACGCGACGCGGAGAGCAATTCCGCATCCGGCTGATCGGGTACCGAACAATGCGCACACAACTTCCGGATCAGGCGCTGCGCAACGATGGCATTCATGGCCGAAACGATATTGTAGGGCTCGATATCCATGTGCACCAGACGCGCGATGACATCGAAGGCATTGTTGGCGTGCACGGTGGAAAACACCAGATGCCCGGTGAGCGCGGCCTGGATCGCGATTTGCGCGGTCTCGGCATCGCGGATCTCGCCGACCAGGATCTTGTCCGGATCATGGCGCAGAATGCTGCGCAGCCCGCGCGCGAATGTGAGCTCCTTTTCCTCGTCCACCTGGATCTGCGTCACGCCGGGCAACTGGTATTCGACCGGATCTTCGATAGTGATGATCTTTTCGAATCCGGTGTTGATCTCCGACACCGTGGCATACAACGTGGTGCTCTTGCCGCTACCGGTCGGGCCGGTCACCAGCAGCATGCCGTAGGCTTCGCGCGCGAGCTGGCGCACGTTCGCCACCAGCAGCGGATCAAAGCCGAGGGCGTCGAGCCGCAACCCCTTGATTTCGTCGGCCAGCGCTTTCTTGTCGAGAATCCGCAACACCGCATTCTCGCCGTGAATTGTGGGAATGATCGACACCCGGAAATCCACCTTGCGCCCCTCGACCGGAACGTTGAAGCGGCCATCCTGCGGCTTGCGCCGCTCCGAAATATCCACCCGCGCCACATACTTGATTCGCGAAATCATCTCTTCGGCGACCTGGTGCCCGTTGACCGAGCGGATGTCGGCCAGCACACCGTCGAGGCGGTACTTGATATGCAGCCCGGCCGGGGTGGTTTCCAGGTGAATGTCGCTGGCGCCGGCCATCAGAGCATCGTAGATCATCGAGTTGACAAGCTTGACCACCGGACTCTCGTCGGCGCTGATCGAACGAAGCGAAAGTTGCGGCACGCCGTCTTCGCCGGCTTCCGCGCCGTCCATGCCGACTTCGGCCACCTGGTCCATCGCGCGTGCGGATTCCTCGTGGCGCTTGAACGCAGCATCGATATCCGCCGGATGCGCCAAACACCAGGTGAAGGGCGCGGCTATGCGATGCTCGGCCCAAGCGCAGACGGCTTCGTCGAAGGGATTGCCGATCACGCAGGCGAGCGTGCCGGCGCCGTCGCGGAAGGGCAGGCAGCCGTGACGGCTCGCCACCGCGAATGCGATGATATCGAAGGCCGGCTTTCCGGCATGCAGATCGGACATGGCCAGCACCGGCATGCCCGTAAGGCGCCCGATCGCGGCGATGAACGCCTCGGCCACCAACCCCGACTGTTCCTCCAGCCTCTGCATCAAAGTGCGATCATCGCCCTGCCGGCGTGCGCGTTGGACCGCCGCCAGGCTCAACTCGAAAACCGCACTGTCGCTTGCGCCCATCCTGCGTCCTCCCGCCCGCCTACTGTATCCGCCCAGCCAACTCGAAAATCGGCAGGTACAGCATGACTACGATGCCGCCGATGACCACGCCGATGCCCGCCATGAGGACTGGCTCGAACAGGCGCGTGGCCCAGTCGATCCAGCGTGACATCTCTTCGTCGTAGAAAACCGCGATACGTTCCATCATTTCGCCCATGTTGCCGCCCTGCTCGCCGACCCGCAGCAGGCTGAGCGCGATCTCGGTGGAAAGACCGTTGCGATCCATGGCTTGCGCGATCGATAGCCCGGATTCAATGTCCCGCGAGGCCGCGACGAACTTGGGCTGCAGCGTTCCGGGCAGCAAGTCCCCGGCCATAGCCAAGGCAAATTCTATACCCATGCCACTATTGAGCAACATTCCAAGAGTGCGGTAAAAGCGCGCCAGCGCGTAAATATGCAGGCGCTCACCCAGGCGCGGCATATGCCAGGCGCGCTGCGCAAGCCACAGGCGCAAGCCTGGGCGCGTCATGGCGAACAGCCCGACCAACGGCACCGCCAGAAGGGTTGATACCGTAGCCAGCGGGTAAGCGCCGATCAGGCGCCCCCATTCGACCAGGAGGCGGGACGCCCAGGGCAGGTTTTCGCCCAATTCACCGTAGACCGAACTGAAACGCGGAATCACGTACAACATCAGGAACAGGACCACCAACGCGCCCACCGACAGCAGGACAGCTGGATAGATCAGTGCGCTCACCACCTTGCGCTTCAGGACTTCGACCCGTTCGAGGTAGCCGACGAAGCGTTGCAGGGACTCGCGCAGGTCGCCGGTTTTCTCGCTTGCCCGCACGGTTGCCACATAGAGGGGCGGAAATGCTTCCGGTTGCGCCGAGAGGGCATCCGACATGCGCCGTCCGCGTGTCAGGTCCGCCACCACCGACTCCAGCACACGGCGCACCGCCGGAGTCCGCTCCTTGCGCGCGAGAGTCTCCAGAGCGGCCTGTAGGCGCACACCGGCTTCCAGCAACGAAAGCAGTTCATGGGTGAAGAGAATGAGCGGAAAGCGCCGACGGCGGCGCGAAGCCGCCATCACGGACGCGCCAAGCGCCCGCGCGGCGATGACGTCCCCGCCTTTTTCTGCGGCCATACGGCGCGCAGAGGGTTCGTCGGCTGCCTCCAGCGACCAAACCTCCACCAAGCCGGAATCGGTCAGGGCTTTGATTTCAAACTTCTGCATGGGTTCCACCCGCGCCAGGCGGCGCGTTCCTGCGCTTCAGGTGCAACCCGTCGCGCCTCGCCACGGCCGGTCAATCGGCTCAGAGCCCGTGAAGATTTCGTAGCGAGCGGTTCGCGGTCGGGTCGAGCAGCGCAGCCGTACTCCCGTACGTCAAGCAGCACAGGCCCGAGATCAGGCCGCGCAGTAGAAATATTCACAGGTTCTCAGTTGGTAACGTCGGCCGCATCACCCTCGCCGCCGGGTTGACCGTCCTTGCCAAGGGATATGATGTCGTAATCGCCGCGTGCGCCGGGAATCTTGTAGATATACGGCTTGCCCCAGGGGTCGGGCGGCGCGTCCTTGCGCAAGTACGGCCCCTGCCACTTCGGTTCATTCGCCGGGCGCGTCACCAATGCCGCCAAGCCCTGCTCGTTGCTGGGGTAGCGGCCTACGTCGAGGCGATAGGCATCAAGCGCCTTCTCGAATGCGTCGATCTGCGCCCTGGCCACCTTGGCCTCGGACTTACCGATCTGCCCGAAGTACTTTGGGCCGACATAGCCCGCCAAGAGACCGATGATGACGATCACCACCAAGAGTTCGAGCAGGGTGAAGCCGCAGGATCGCCTTGTAGAGTGTTGAGGACGTATGGTCATGCCGGCACAAAGCCGAAAGTTAATCCAAAGCTAGTGTATCTCGCGCTAAGCAAATGATCAATCAAGGATTTTTT
>JAYVST010000533.1:0-9633 GCA_043775255.1 Burkholderiales bacterium | reverse complement strand
GAAGGACTACGAGAGTCCGGAGGGTATTCGCGTGGCGCCGGCAGCCCGCTGTTTGGCTGACCTGGTCTGATGGTCTGTCGGACCTGGGGCTTCGAGAGTGGAAATCGGCCCCATGTACACGGAGTACAAGTCGATGTCCGGCAGGGTCGCTTTCATGGCACAGAGATTGAGGCCGACCGGCGGGGTGACCGCCGCGATCTCCATCGGCATCACCATGATCACCCCGAACCAGATCGGGTCCCAGCCAACCTTGATGACGATCGGCAGCACCAGCGAACCAGAGCGCTGCACAACTATTGCGGAAAGCGAAGCGGGTCATTTTCGCTTTCCTTGAACGGTTTGGATGGCGCAAGTCGGGGCCGGCAACAGGGACGCTTCGCCCCTATCGGCGCGGCTCTACTGCTGCGGGTACATTCGTACGAACCTCCGCGTCGCCTCGCCGCTGCCGCAGATGTACACCGCGTCGCGCTCTTCAAACACGAAACCGGCGCCGAATTCGACGACCAGGTCATCGCCGCGCTCGACCGCAACCACCGAGCAGCCGGTCGTCTCCAGCAAGTCTTCCTGCCGCGGATGCAAATGCACCAGGCCGCGCGCGGACACTTTGACCACTTCGAGCTTCGCGTCCACCGCGACCGACTCGCGGCCGAGCAGCTGCCAGGCGAGCAATTGGCCCGACACCTGCGCGATCGAAAGCGCGAAATCTGCGCCGGCGGCGTAGATGCGGGCCAGATTTTCCGGCAGGTTTACACGCGCGATCACCGGCACGTCGGGTACGCGGTCCTTGATGATGACGGTGGAAAAAAGCGTGGTCGCATCCGTCGAAAGGGCGATGATCACCGCCTGCGCCTGCGCCAGCCCCGCCTTCTCCAGCACCTGCACGTCGAGCACGTTGCCGACCAGGTCGACGCCGGGCTTGGCTTCGCGGTCGATCACGAAGGTCTTTTCGCCGCAGTCGTCCAGCAGTTGCGCCACCTTGCGCCCGACTTCGCCGCCGCCGGCGATCAGGAAAGGCCCGTCGCGGCGCAGACGGCGCGCGCCGGCGCAGATGGCCATGAAGTCGCGCAGTCCCGCCTCGCTCCCCACCAGTACCAGGATGCCGCCTGGTTCCAGCCGCATGGCCGGCGCGGGCGGCGCGCTCAGCCTGCCGCCAACCCACTGGCCGATTACCGAGACGGCGGCATGCCGGCCGATGCCCGCCTCTTCGATCGTCTTGCCCGCCAACACGCTGTCGCGCGCGATGCGTGCTTCGGCCACCACCAGCTTGTGGCCCAGATGCGCGATGCCGGCCACAGTCGGGCTGACCTTCTGGCTCGCGCGTGCCGCCAGTTCCGCGCCGAGCACGTGGCGCGGGGTGAATGCGCCGCTGGCGCCGGCCAGGATCATGGGCTGGCGATGGAACGGGTCTTCCACCAAAGCCAGGATCTCGCCCTTGTAGCCCGATTGCCGTGCAGCCAGGATGGTGGCGGCGTTGCGGTCGTCGCTGCCGTTGACAATCAACGCCCGTGCTGCGCCGAGATTGGATTTGTCCAGCACGCCTTCGTCGAGATTGCCGAAGATCACCCGGTGTCCCTGCTCCATAAGGTGACGCGCTTCGGCTTCGTCCTCGTCGATGATGACCGTGGCGATGCCGGCCTGCTCGAGTTCGGTGACCAGCGTGGCCACTGCCGGCCCATAGTCGAAAATCAACACGTGGTCGCGCGCATTGGCCGATTCATGCGGCAGTTTGGTTTCGAATCGATCTTCCAAAATGGGAATGAGGAAGATCGGCAGCACCAGGAAGATCAGGGTCACGCCCATGAACTGGGAAAAGACGACAAAGACGACCATCACCGGGTGGCTCCAGGAAGTGTCCATGCTGTAGCCGGTGGTCGATGTGGTGCCGGCGGCCCATTGCAGCGCCTGCCAGAACGTGCGGGTCTTGCCTTCCAGCCGTTCCATGCCCTCCATGTAGAGCAGCGACAGAACGACGAGCACGGCAACCAGCGTGCCCAGCATGAGCAGGACGCGTCCGAGTGTCGAACGGGTCATGACACCGGCCGTCGGCCATCCGGCACGGCGCTGGCGCTGGCGCTCAAAAGTCGAGCACCAGATTGAGGCTGTCGTCGCAATGCACGCGCGCGCCCGGCGGCACCACCACAGTCGATTCGCGCTCCTCGAACAACGCGGGCCCGACGGCCGTGCAGCCCGGGCCGAACGCGTAGCGGTCGTAGACCGTCGCCGGCACGTAACCGTGCCCTGCGGCAAACCAGGCCATGCGCTGTCCCTTGATCGCAGCTTCTCCCGCGCTGCCCGCATGCGCGCCGCCGCGCGCCGCCGCCAGCTCGATCGACGGGCGCGGTCCATGCACCCCAAGCCGCCAGGACACTACCTCGACGGCCACGCCTTCCTCGCTGCGGCCGAACTGGCGCCGGTAGGCCGCGTCGAAGGCGGCCGCAAGATCGGCAGTCCGGCCGGTGCGGATGGCAGCGCGATCCAGACGGACATCGATCTCGAAGCCCTGCCCCAGATAGCGCATCGCCGCCTCCACGCGCAACTCCACTGCGTCAGCGGGCGTGCCGGCGGTGGTCAGGAGTTCGCGGCCCTGCGCTTCGAGGTCGTCGAGCAGGACATTGAGCGCGCCGAAGTCGAGCGCCGCCAAGGGCTCGACACGGCCGCGCACGAACGCGAACGAGGTCGGCGCGGCAAGGAATCCGAACGCGGAGGCCACTCCCGCGCCGAGCGGGCAGATGACGCGCGGCAGCGCCAGCTTCTGCGCGATGTGCGCCGCATGCACCGGCCCGGCGCCGCCGATCGGCACCATCGCATAATCGGTAATGCGGCGCGCCTTTTCCAGCGCGTGGATCGCCGCTGCGCGCGCCATGTTCTCGTTGACCAGGTCGTGGATGCCCCAGGCGGCCTCTTCCACCGAGAGCCCGAGGGGCTTGCCGATGCGCGCTTCGATCGCCGCGCGCGCGGCCGCCACGTCCAGGCGCATATCACCGCCCAGGAAGCTGTCGGCGCCGAGGTAGCCCAGCACCAGGTCGGCGTCGGTCACGGTGGCGTCGCTGCCGCCCTGGCCGTAGCAGGCCGGCCCAGGTTCGGCGCTGGAGCTGTCCGGCCCTACCTGCAGGAGGCCCAGGCGGTCGATGCGCGCGATCGAACCGCCGCCGGCGCCGATCTCGATCATGTCGATCACCGGGATGCGCAGGGGCAGTCCGCTGCCGCGCTTGAAACGGTACATGCGCGCCACCTCGAAATCGGTCGAGCGCAAGGGTTCGCCATTGTCGATCAGGCAGGCCTTGGCGGTGGTGCCGCCCATGTCGAAGCAGAACACATTCTTGGCCCCGGCTGCGGCGCCGATCAGCGTGGTGGCCTGCACCCCGCCGGCCGGGCCGGATTGCACCAGGCGTACCGGATGACGGATCGCCGTGCTCTCGTGCACCGTGCCGCCGTCTGACAGCATGAGGTAGAGATCGCGGCGAATGCCCAGGGCACGCAGTTCGCGCGTGATGGCGGCGAGATACTTTTCGAAAATTGGCAAGACATAGGCGTTGGCCAGCGTGGTCGACATACGTTCGTATTCGCCGATCTCCGGCACGACGTCCGATGAAATGCACACCACCAGCTCGGGCATTGCGCCGCGCAGGATCTCCTGCACCCGCGCCTCATGCAGCGGGTTGCGGAAGGCATGCAGCAGGCACACTGCGGCGGCGGCCACGTTCTGGGCGCGCAGTTCCTGCACCACCTGCATGACCGACGCCTCGTCCAGCGCTTCAAGCACCGCGCCGTCCGGCCCGATACGTTCGGTCACTTCGAAACGGCGCGCGCGCGGCGCCAGCGGCGCCGGCAATTCGAGTTTCAGGTCGTAGGTGTCGTAGCGCCACTCCAGCCCGATCTCCGGCACGTCGGCAAAGCCGCGTGTGGTCACAAGCGCCGTGGTCACACCCTTGCGTTCGATCAGCGCGTTGGCCACCAGCGTGGTGCCGTGGATCACCTGCAGCACCTCAGACGGCGCGACACCGTGCGCCGTGAGCAACATGCGCAGGCCGGCGATCACCGCCTGTGACGGATCGGCCGGCGTGGTCAGCACCTTCTCGTTGGTCAGGCGGCCGGTCTCGACATCCTGCATGACGAAGTCGGTGAAGGTGCCGCCGATGTCGATTCCAATGCGATAACGCCCCGCCAATGGACCCCGCGCACTCACGCTGGCACCTCGCCCATGCCGCCGCCGCCGGGCGTCTCGAAGGTGACGAGATCGTCGGGAGCAAGCGTGTAGCGCCCCTTGGCCGGCACCACCTTGCCGTTGATCAGGTCGCGACCCGCCGCGCCTGGCCCGCCGCCCAGGAGGCCGCGCGGCGGGTGCTTGACCCGTTCATGGCGAATGGTCATGGTCACCGGCGCATCACCCTTGACCTTGAACGACAGGCGCTGGCCGGCGCCGCCGCGGTAGCGGCCGACGCCACCGGAGTCCGGCAGGATCGATTTTTCCGTGATCAGGAGCGGCACGCTGCTCTCGAAGCGCTCGATCGACACCGTCGCGACGTTCGAGGGAAACGACAGGCAGGCCGCGCCGTCACGCCCCATGCGCGCGCCATGGCCGCCGTTCATGAAAAACATCTTCACAAAGCGCCGGCCATCCGCATGGGTGCCGTTGAAATACACGTTCCACAGGGGTGAGCCGCAATCGGCGACCACCCGATCCGGCAGCACCGGCGCCAGCGCACCGAAAATCACCGGCGGCACGTAGTGCCCCGAGAGGTGGCGCGCCCACACCGGCGCCGGTCGACGCGGATTGAGCAGCGAGCCCTCGGGCGCGCAAACGCGGATCGGCCGGAAAGTGCCGTCGTTGTTCGGTGTGCCGGGGTCGAGCAGGCACTTGAGCGCGTAGTGCGAATAGGCGATGGTGTAGCTCAGCACCGAGTTGATCGGCCGAGCGATTTGCGCGGAGGTGCCGCTGAAATCCACGCTTAAGTCGGACCCGGCCACCGTCACTGCGCAGCGGATGTCGAGCGGCTCGTCGAAACCGTCCATGCGCAGGGCATCCACATAGGTGCCGTCCGGCACCGCCTCGATGGCGCTGCGCATGCTGGCCTCCGAACGCGCCAGGATGTCGTCGACCAGTTCGTCGAGCTGGTCCATGCGCTCCGCATCCATCAGGTTCAAGAGCCGTGCTTCGGCCTGCGCATAGGCCGCGAACTGCGCGCGGATGTCGCCCAGGGTTTCCTGCGGGGCGCGCAGGTTCTCGGTCAGGAAGGCGATCACATCCGCGTTCTCTGCGCCGCCGACGACAATCCGACAGACCGGAATGGTGAGCCCTTCCTCCAGCGCATCGCGCGCCTCGACCGATGGCGCGCCGCCGATGTCGACGCTGTGGAAGGTGCTGCCGATGAAGCCGACCAGCGTGCCGGCACGGAACACCGGCTTCACCATGGTGATGTCGTTCAGGTGCCCGGTGCCGTGATAGGCATCGTTGGAAATGAGTACGTCGCCGGGCTTCAACACCGCATGCGGATAACGGCGCAGCATCACCGCCAGGGTGCGCGGCATGGTGCCGATGAACGAGGGCACGCTCTTGGTCGACTGCACGATCTGCCGGCCCTGGCTGTCCATCAGACCGACGGCCATGTCCCAGTTGTCGCGCACCACTGAAGAAAACGAGGTGCGCACGAACACCTCGGCCGCCTCGTCGATAAACCCGGCCAGGCGTTGCCAGATCAGGCCGACCTGCAATGCGCCGAATCGCGCCATTCCGCGTATCCCCTGTTGTTGCCGCTTCGACGGCACTTCGCGGCCGCCTGCAGGTACGAAAGGTATACTAAAAATCCTCTGTAAACAGCGCACCTTGTTGAGCCTGGACCCGTGAAAGACGAATCATCTGCACGCGACGCCGCGCAGCGCGGCGCTGTGGCGGCGGGTGGAACAGACTGCGGCGATGTGGCGGTGGGTGGAACAGATTGCGGCGATGTGGCGGTGGGTGGAACAGACTGCGGCGCTGCGGCAGCGAGTGAAACAGACTGCGGCGCGCAACCTGTCGTCAAAATCAGTGTCGCCACCGCGCTGGCGCGCGCCTTCAAGGCAGCCGGCGTCAGGCGCATGTTCGGCCTGCCCGGCGGCGGCAGCAGCCTCGACCTGATCGAAGCTGCGCATCGCGAGCGGATCGCCTTCATCCTCACGCGCCATGAATGCGCCGCCGTCTTCATGGCCGCCGCCACGGCCGAGATTGAAGGCAATCTGGGCGTGGCACTGACCACCAAGGGGCCCGGCACCGCCAACGCTGCCAACGGCGCCGCCCATGCGTCCCTGGACCGCAATCCGGTGGCACTGGTCACCGACGGCTTCGCGCCGACGCTGCGCAGCTTTGTCACCCACCAGTGGTACGACCAGCGCGCCCTGTTAGCGCCGGTGGTCAAGGGTCACAGCCTGCTCGATTCTGCGCAGGCCGACGCCGAGATCGAGCGCCTGCTCGCGCTGGCACAGGCGCCCCGCGCAGGGCCGGTGCACTTCGAACTGACCGGCGCTGCGGCGCGCAGCATGGTGACCTCGCCCGCTGCGCGGCCCGGCGGCGCCGCGCCGACACCCGGCAAGGCGACGCTCGCGCGCGCCCGCAAGCTCGTGGCCGGCGCACGCAAACCCGTGGTGGTGGTCGGCCTCGAGGCCTGTACCGGCACGACCTGCCGGGCCGTACGCAGTCTGGTTGCCGAACTCGGTTGCCCCGCATTGGTCACCTACAAGGCCAAGGGCGTAGTGGCCGATGGCGATCCGCTCTACGCCGGCATCTTCACCGGCGGCTTGGCCGAGCAGCCGACGGTGAAGCAGGCGGACTTGATCATCCTGATCGGCATGGACCCAGTGGAACTGATCCTGCAACCCTGGGCCTACGCCATTCCGGTGCTCGAGGTCACGCGGGCGCGCCATCCTGTGCACTACGTCAAACCGGCACTTTCACTCTACGGCGCACTCGAAGCCTCGCTGGCCGCGCTGGCCGGCGCCGGTACGCCGGGACTGTGGCAACGCGAGAAAATCGCCGAATTGCGCAGGGCCGCGCAGGCCGCGCTCGCCTACACCGGCAACGGTTCGGGGCTGACGCCGCAGCAGGTGGTCGAAACTGCGGTGGTCGCCGCGCGCGCGCTGCCGCGCTGGCCGCGCGCCACTGTGGACGCCGGCGCGCACATGTTTTCGGCCACCGCGTTCTGGCCTTGCCACCAGCCGCGCGACCTGCTGATCTCCAACGGTCTTGCCACCATGGGGTTCGCGTTGCCCGCCGCCATTGCCAGCGGCCTGGCCGATCCGCGCCGCTCGACCGTCGCCTTCACCGGCGACGGCGGGCTGCTCATGTGCCTGGGCGAACTGGCCACCGCTGTCGATTGCCGCGCGCGCATCGTGGTGGTGGTGTTCAACGACGGCGCCCTGTCCCTGATCGACATCAAGCAGCAACAGCGCAGGCTGCCCTCGCGCGGCGTACGCTGGGCGCGACCGGATTTCGCCATGGCGATGCGCGCGTTCGGCGGCCGCGGCTACCGCGCCACCACACTCGCCTCTTACCGACGCGCGCTGGCGCAAGCCTTCGGCGGCGACGGCCCGGCGCTGATCGACGTCGCCGTCGACCCCAGCGGGTATCCTGCGCAACTCGCGGCGCTGCGCGGCTGACTCTGACGCGCCAATCCCGCATCTTCAACTCTTGTCGAAACCATCCATGAAATTCCTCTCGCGTCGCCAACTACTTGGCCTGCCGGCGGCCGCGCTCCTCGCGGGCGCCGTGCCCGCCATGGCGCAGGACCGTTTTCCTGCGCGACAGGTCACCATCCTGGTCGGCTTCGCGCCGGGCGGCGGCGGCGACATCTCGGCGCGCTTCATCGCCGACTTCCTGCGCGAACGCTGGAAGGTGCAGGTGGTGGTGGAGAACCGCCCCGGCGCCGGCGCCACCATCGCCGCAGCGCAACTGGCGCGTGCCAAACCCGACGGCTACACCGTGGCGCTGGCCACCACCAGCCCGTATACAGTGGCGCCGCACTTCCAGACCGTGCAATACGACGCGGCGAAGGACTTCACTTACCTGTTCCAGTTCCTGGTCTCGGCCCAGCCCTTGTTCGTCAGGAACGACAGCCCGCACCGCACCTGGCAGGAATTCGTGGCCTGGGCCCGCGCCAATCCCGGCAAGCTCAACTGGTCCAGCGCCGCCACCAACGGCGGCCCGCACATCGCCGCCGAGGCGGCCTTCCGGCATCTCGGCATCAGCGGGCAGTACATCCCATACAAGGGCGGCGCCGAGGCGAGCGTCGCCCTGCTCGGTGGGCAGATCGACTTGCTGGCGGCGGCAGAATTCGCCCAGTTCGTCGCCTCCGGCCAGGTGCGCCTGCTGGCCGAAACCGGGCCCGACAAGCTGCCTGAATTCCCCAGCCTGCCAACCTTCAAGGAGTTGGGCATGCCGCTCTCTGTGCCGATCTTCTACGGCATCGCCGCGCCGGCCGGCGTGCCGGCGGACGTAATCGCCGCCTGGGAAGACGCCGCGCAGGACATGATGAAGGCGGCGAGCTTTCGCGACCTCATGGGCAAGCTCAAGTCCACCGCTTCATACCAGGGACATCGCGAATTCTCCGCCACGCTTGCCACCGTGCAACGCGAAATGGCGCGCCTGATTCCGACACTGGGCCTCAAACGGAACCCCTAGACCATGTGGCAAGCCAGACAAATCATGGTCAACGGCGAGCTGATGCCCTTCGCCGACGCCCGCGTGCACCCGCTTTCGCTCGGCATGGCCTACGCCACCACCGTCTTCGAGGGTCTGCGCGCCTACTACAACCCGGCGTCGCGGCAATTCGCCCTGTTCCGCTTTCCCGAGCACATGCGCCGCCTGCAGGTGGGCATGAAGCTGATGCGCTTCGAGCGCATCTACGAGACGGACTTCATGCGCGAATGCCTGACGCGCCTAATTCGCGCCAATGAACCGGATGACGACGTCTACATCCGCCTCCTGGCCTACATCGAGGGCATCGGCCTTATGGCCACCACCGGGCCGGTCGGCTTCACCGCAGCGGCGATGCCGCGCGAAAAGCCCAAGTTCGCCGACACCGGCATGAGCCTGGGCGTGAGCTCATGGCACCGGCTGTCCGACAACGCCAGCCCGCCGCGCATCAAGTCCACGGCCAACTATCACAACGCTCGCCTGACGCAACTGCAGGCCAAGGCCGACGGCTACGATGGTGCGCTGATGCTGACGGCGGCCGGCCGTGTGTCGGAAGCGCCGATCGCCTGCTTTTTCATGGTGCGCGACGGCAAGCTCATCACCCCGTCACTCACCAGCAACATCCTGGAGAGCATCACGCGCGACACAATCATCACGCTGTACCGCGAAGGCGCCGGACGCGAATGTGTCGAGCGCGAGGTCGACCGCAGCGAACTGTATTTCGCCGAAGAGGCATTCATCTGCGGCACCGGCCAGGAGATCCTGCCGGTAACGTCGATTGACAAGCTGCCGGTGGGTGACGGCAAGCCGGGACCGATCACCACCATGTTGCGCCAGCGCTATTTCGACGTCGTGCGCGGCAACGTGCCGGACCATCCGGAGTGGCGCACAGTGGTGTGAGGCTGCCAAGGGAGCGAACAGGCAAGCGGCCATGTGCGTCATACAGCGCCGCTGCGCGCGCGTCGCAC
>JAYVST010000532.1:0-5206 GCA_043775255.1 Burkholderiales bacterium | reverse complement strand
CACGGATGGTAAAGCGCGGAAACTTCAGGCCCGGCTGCAATGCCGAGGTTGAAGGCGAGGTGGTGAGGCCGTTGCCGATCGCATCCACCGCGATGATGGTGTGCTGCCGCGGGTCGAGCGCGCGGTCGGCGCCGATCAGGAAATCGAGGCGGTGATGGGTACTCGATATGGCCGACAGGGCCAGCACCGCATTGGACCGCGCCGCATCAAGTTCGCCGTGGACCACATACGAAAGACTGAAGTCGCGAATGACAGCGCCGCTTTCGAGCGCGAAGTCTCCCAGCGTCAGCTGCCGGTGCGGCTGGTCGATCCAGCCCGCCTGCAGGGGCGGATGCATCAGGCCGGAAACTCGATCACCACGCGCACCACTTCGCCGCGGCGCATGGCGTCGAAGCCTTCGTTGATGCGCGCCAGCGGCAGACGCAGCGAGATCAGTTCGTCGAGCTTGAGCTTGCCGTCGAGGTAGGCCTGCGCCAGCCACGGAAAATCGCGCCGCGGCCGCGCGCCGCCGTAGCTGGAACGCACGATGCGCTTCTCCCCCATCAGGGAACCGAAGCGCAGGCTCACCTTCTGGTTGACATTGGTCTTGCCGAGGATCACCGCCTGCCCACCCGGCCGCACGACTTCGAAACCGAGCTGCAACGAGGCCTCGGCGCCGGCACATTCGAACACGTAGTCGACCCCGCGGCCGGCGCTAAGCGCCTTCACCTGCGTGATCGCGTCAACGGCGTCGGCGGCGACGAAATGCGTCGCGCCGAAGGTGCGGGCGAGCGCCTCGCGGCCGGGGTCGCGGTCGACCGCGATGATGGTCGCGGCCTGTTCATACCGTGCGCCCTGCAGCACGTTCAGGCCCACCGCACCGCAGCCGATCACCGCCACCGAGCTGCCGGCCTCGACCCGCGCCAGGCGCGACACCGCACCCACGCCGGTCATCACCCCGCAACCGATCAGGCACGCGCGGTCGAACGGGATGGCCTTCGGCACGCGGATTGCGCCCGACTCCGGCACCACGCAATATTCAGCGTGCGACGACACCACCGAAAAGTGGTGCAGCGTAGCCGCATCGAGCAGGTAGCGCGACTCGCCGTCCAGCAGGTGCCCGGCCGGTTGATGGCGCGTGAACGGCTCGCAAAGTATGGGCTGGTCGCGCTCGCAGTAGAAACAGTGGCCGCAGTGCGGGTTCCACGAGCACACCACGTGGTCGCCTGGCGCCACCGCGGTGACGCCTGCGCCGACTTGCTCCACAATGCCGGCGCCTTCGTGGCCCAACACGATGGGCATGGGGTAGGCGAGGCTGCCGTCGATCACCTCGAGGTCGGTGTGGCACAAGCCGCTGGCGCGCATTTTCACCAAAACGTCGCCGGCCTTGAGCGCTCGCAACTCGACGGTTTCCACCGCCAGGGGTGCGCCGACCCGGCGCAGGATCGCGGCGCGGAACTTCATGCGCCCTTCGGCTGTGGACGCGCATGGCAAACCGACCGCGCACACCTCCGCGCTTGCTTTGGCGCTTGCTTTGGCGCTTGCTTTGGCGTTTGCTTTGGCGTTTGCTTTGGCGCTTGCTTTGGCGTTTGCTTGGGCGTGCGCATTGGCGTGCGCATTTGCGACCTCACCCAACCGCCTTGCCGTACATCAGGTCCGGCAGCCATAGCGTCAATTGCGGAAACAGGGTGAGGAGCAGCAACACCACCAGCATCGCACCCAGGAAAGGCAGTACCTCGATGGTGTAATCCTCCATCGGCACACGCAGCACCTGCGAGCTGATGAACATCATCTGCCCTACCGGCGGCGTGACCCCGGCAATGGTCAGGTTGGTCACCAGAACGATGCCGAAGTGCACCGGGTCGACATTGAGCTTGACCAGAATCGGCACGAAGATGGGGGTGAGGATGATGAGCGCCGAAGTGCCTTCCACCGCCGTGCCCAGCACGATCAGGAGCACGTTGATGAGCAAAAGCAGTTTCACCGGATCACGCGTGAGAGAGACCAGCCAGGCCGCCATCTGCGGCGGAATGCGCTCCCAGGCGAGGTAGAACCCAAAAGCCGATGCGGCGCAGATCATCAGCATCACCGAGCTGGTGTCGAGCGCCGTCTCTTTCATCACCTTGGGCAGGTCGGCCAGCTGCAGGCTCTTGTAGGCGAACATGCCCACCAGCACCGTGTAGAGCACCGTGATGGCGCCGGCCTCGGTGGGGGTGAAGATGCCGTAGCGGATGCCGATGATGATGAACACCGGAATCGACAGCGCCCAGATCGCCTCGCGGAAGGTGCGCCCGAGTTCGGCCATGCCGGCGAATTTGGTGCGCAAGGGCTTGTAGCCGCGCTTTCTGGCGATGAACCAGGTCACGATCATCAGGGACGCCGCCAGCATCAGCCCGGGAACGATGCCGCCGATGAACAACCGCCCCACCGACACGTCGGCGATGTAAGCGTAGATGATGAGTCCGATCGACGGCGGGATCAGGGCGGTGATGATCGCCGCGCAAGAGGTGATGACGGCGGCGAACGCGGGGCTGTAGTTGGCCTTGACCATCTCCGGCCCCAGCACCTTGGCCAGCATCGCCGCATCCGCCGATGACGACGCAGTGAGCCCGCCCAAGAGCGTGGCAAGCACCGTGCACATCTGCGCCAGGGCGCCGGTCATGTGGCCCACCATGGCGTCGGCCAGGGCGAGCAGGCGCCGCGTGATGCCGGCCTTGTTCATGATGGCGCCGGCCAGAACGAAAAAGGGTATTGCCAGGAGCGGATACGAATCGGTGGCCGTCACCATCTTCTGCACAAAGATGTTGAGCGGCACTTCGCCATCGATCAGGAAGAATGACAAGGCCGAAATCGCGATGGCGAAAGCGATCGGCGTCTCCAGCGCGAACAGCACCAGCATGACGATGGCGGGCACCCAGTCAGCCCACATGAGTTTCTCTCTCGCCTTCGATCTGCCAGGCGCCGCGCCGCAGCACCTGGACGTAGCGTACGCCCATCAGCGCGAAGCACAGCGCCACCGGGCCGTATAGCCAGGTCATGGGATAACGCAACACCGGGCTGGGGCTGGCCCAGGCATCGATGGCGAAGCGGGTGCCAAACCAGGCCATGAAAGCGCAGAACGACAGCACCAGCGCGTGGTTGAACCAGCGCACCAGCACCTGAAGTTTGCGCGGCAGGCGCGTCACCAACATGTCGATGGCCGGGTGCAGGCGGTATTTGACGCAGGCGGTGGCGCCGAAGAACACGACCCAGGCGAAGCACAGCGTCGCTACTTCGCCGGCCCAGGCCGCCGGCTGCGCGGTGATGTAGCGCGTGACCACACCCCAGCTTACGGCCAGAACCACACCGGCCAACGCGAAGCAGGCGACGATCTCCTCGAACTGGTCGGCGACGCGCGCCAACGTGGGCCGCGGCAGCCCGAGAGCCTTCAATATCGGCATGGAATGAACGCGAAAGTGGACCGGCGCGCGCGGGCGGGCACGCCGTGCAGAGCCTGCCGCCTTACTTGCGCAAAGCCGCCATCACCGTGTCATGCAACCCCGGCGTCCACTTGGGGAACGCCTTGTAGACCCCGGCGGTGGATTTCTGGAACGCGGCCAGATCGACATCCGGCACGAAGGTCACGCCGGCGGCCTTGAACTTGGCCATGTAGTCGGACTCCAGCGTGAGCGTCAGGCGAGTCATTTCATCCCCTGCCTTCTTGCCTTCATCGAGCAGGATTTTCTGCGTGTCCGCCGGCAGCTTGTTGAAATAGTTGATGTTCATCGGCCACATGACGAAGGCGGTGAAATGCCCCGTCATCGAGATCACTTTGCGCGTCTCGTGCAGCTTGGAGCCCCACAGCGAGCCAAGCGGTGCTTCCGCACCGGCCACCACGTTCTGCTGCAGGGCGTTGTACACCTCGGACCACTGCACCGTGGTCGGGCGCGCGCCCATCGCCTTGAAGGTCTCCACCCACATGGTGTTGGGCGGCACGCGCACGGTCATGCCGGCCATGTCTTCGGGTTTGCGCACGGGCTTGTCGGTGATCAGGTGGCGCTGGCCGAAAAAGCCATTGGCCATGATCAGCTTGAAACCGGCGCCTTCCATCTTTTTCTCGACGCCCTTGTACCAGTCGGACGCCAGCAGCTTGTTGTAGTCCTTCGGATCCTTGATCAGGTAGGGGCCGTTCAGGACGCCGATGTCGGGCACGAAGTCGGACAAGTACCCGGGATCGGTGATGTTCATCACGTTGGCGCCCTGGCGGATCATCTCGTTGACCTCCTTGCCCGGTCCCAGCTGCTCGCCGGGAAACAACTGGATCTGCACCTTGTTTCCCGTGCGCTGCGCCACATTTTTGGCGAAGAACTCTGCCGCCAGATGCGCCGGTTCGGTGGCAGAAAGTGAGTGCGCGAAGCGAATGCGCAGGGTCTCCTGCGCGACGCCGGGCAGGGCGTTGAGCAGGGGCGCGGCGATGCCGGCCTTGAGCAGGGAACGTTTGTTCATCAGGGTCTCCTCGGGTTGTTTCGTTTTTGTTTGCTTGGATCTTGTTTGCTTGGATCTTGTTTGCTTGGTTCTTGTTCGATTCGTTCGTCGTTGCTGCGTACTTCATTGCTGCACACTTCATCGATTCGCAACCGGTTGCTGCATGCCGGGCCAGACGACCGCCCGCAGTGCTTCTAACCGGTGGCGGTGATTGTCTCTCCAAGCTTGCCGGGCTTGGCCGCACCGGCATACAGGACGCGCAGTTGCCGGTCGATGATGGCCGCATGGCGCGCGACGGCGTCCGGATGCATGTCCGCTGCGGGCGGCAACTCGTGGTCGAAATGGTTGAAACGGTCAGTGCCGCGCACCAGCGTGGCCGATTCGCGCACGCCGGCGGTCTGATACACCGAGGTTGGCACATAGCGGATCGCGAAACCGGTGCGCCGGTACGTCGCGCGATTGGGCTCCGAGCCGTGCACCAGCAGCACATGGTGCAGGGATATCTCGCCCGGCGCCAAGACCACGTCGACCGCGCGCTCGAGATCGACCTCCACCTCGATCTCCTGGCCGCGCGAAAGCAGGTTCGCGTCGGCAAAAGTGTCCTTGTGGGCATGCTGGCGCTGTTGCGTACCGGGAATCACGCGCATGCAGCCGGCTTCGATCGTCGACGGCGTAAAGGCCACCCAGGCCGTCACCACGTCGGGCGCGGACAACCCCCAGTAGGTCGCGTCCTGGTGCCAGGAAACGAAGCTCGGGTCGCCGG
>JAYVST010000531.1:0-6060 GCA_043775255.1 Burkholderiales bacterium | reverse complement strand
TTCGGGCCGCCCGGCGGCACGATGATGCGAATGTCGGCCGCCGGAATGCCACCGGCGATGAGCCGCTTTTGCATCGCCTGCGCAGCCAGTGTGCAACTGCCGGCCGAATCGGTCGTGTTGATCTCCACCAGTTCACGGTAGAGCTCACGCAGTTGCGCCTGAGCCTGCGTCGGCGACTGAGTCTGAGTCTGCGACTGCGTCTGTGCCTGCGACTGTGGCTGCGACTGAGCCTGCGTCGGCACGGGTGATTGCGCGCCGGCAATGCCGATGCACGCAACGAACACGACAACGGCCCGGCTTGTCCGGATCGAGCGATGTGAAACCGCAAAACGCATAAATCTTCCGCCAACACATGATCGAACGGCCAAGGATAACCGGTTCGAGCCTTGCGGCCACGACCTTCATTCATGCTTACTCCTCGATCGCACCCGACTCAACGTCCAAGGACAGCCCCCTCTCCCGCTTGACTCAAGGGCGGCCCCCTCTCCCGCTTGACCCAAGGACAGCCCCCTCTCCGGCCTTACCAAAAGACAGCCCCTCTCCCGCCTTACCCAAAGACAGCCCTCTCTTCCGCTTGACCCAAGGACAGCCCCCTCTCCCGCTTGGGCGGGAGAGGGTTGGGGTGAGGGTAGGGCCCATCATGAGCGATCCCCGCTTGCAGAAGCCGCGCCCAACTGCCAAACTCGTAAGCATGAGCAACCGCTTCGCCGCATTGCCGCCCGCCTTGCCCGTGCCCTTGGCCTGGCGCGACGCCCGCCATCTCCTGATTCTCGCCATGCTGTGTCTGCCGGTCATCGGCCAGGCCAGCGGAACCTCCGGCAAGGTTTCGCTTCTGTTTCTGTTCGTCATCGCCGTGATCGATGCAATCATCGGCGAGCGGCCCTCTGCTGCCCGCCCGCACGCCTGGCCGGCCGCACGCCATGCCTGGTTCAGCGGCCTTCTGTACGCCTATGCGGTGCTCCACGTCGCGCTCATCGCCTGGGGCTTAAGCCTGATGGCGGCCGAACCATCGCTTGACGAGGCACTCTGGCTCGGCGTCTCGATCGGCTTCGTCACCGGCAGCTTCGGCATCACCATCGCACACGAACTTGGGCACCGCGCCGCGCGCTTCGACCGTCGGCTCTCCGAGCTGCTGCTGCTCAGCGTTTGCTATGGCCACTTCTTCGTCGAGCACAACCGCGGCCACCATGCCCGCGTCGGTACCCGCGAAGACCCAGCGACAGCGCGCCTGGGCGAATCGTTCTACCGCTTTTTTCCGCGCACCGTGTGCGGAAGTTTCACCCACGCCTGGCGCCTCGAAGCCCTGCGTCTGGCCGTCAAAAGCAAGAGCGGCAAGAGCGGCAAGAGCGGCAAGAGCGCGTGGACCCTCTCCAACCGCATCGTCATCTACATTGCGGTCGAACTCGCGCTGTGCGCTCTCGCTTTCGCGGCGGCAGGCGCGGCAGGCCTGGTGTTCTTCCTGTTCCAGAGCTTCGTCGCCTTCACCCTGCTGGAACTGGTGAACTACGTCGAACACTACGGCCTTGCGCGCCAACCCGACGCTCAGGGCCGCCCTGAACCTGTCGCGCCGCACCACTCCTGGAATTCCGATACCTGGTTCGGCAATGCGCTGTTGATCAACCTGCAACGCCATTCCGACCACCACGCCAACTCCGATCGGCCTTACGAAAGCCTGCGCTCGATCGATAGCGCGCCGCAGTTGCCTACCGGGTATGCGGGCATGATCCTGATGGCCTTGTTGCCGCCGCTTTGGTTCGGGGTGATGGATCGGCGCGTGCGTGCGATCATCTGAATATGTTCAATTGCCGGACACGGGGGAATGAATGATTGGTGGTCGCAGCAAAGACGTTTGCGGGCAGTCGCAACCCGAAGATACGCCTGGCGCTCTGGGCGGCATTCGCGTCCTGGACTTGTCGCGCGTGCTGGCCGGACCGTGGAGCGCGCAGGTACTTGCCGATCTCGGCGCCGATGTCATCAAGGTGGAACGGCCGCAGCGCGGCGACGATACGCGCAGCTGGGGGCCACCCTACATCGCGAATCGCGACGGTAGCCCGACAGGGGAATCGGCGTATTTCTGGGCGTGCAATCGCGGCAAACGCTCGATTGCCGTCGATCTTGCCACGCCCGGCGGGCGTGGCATCGTCGCCCGCCTCGCGGCACAGTCGGACATTTTGATAGAGAACTACAAGGTCGGCACACTCGAACGGTACGGTCTCGACTACCAGACGTTGTCCGCGGCCAACCCGCGTCTTGTCTACTGTTCGATCACCGGCTTCGGGCACACGGGTCCGTATCGTCACAAACCCGGCTACGACACCATCGCCCAGGCGATGGGAGGGCTCATGAGCGTGACCGGGCACCCCGATGACGCGCCCGGCGGCGGTCCGCTCAAGGCGGGGGTCGCGGTCACCGACTTGATGACCGCGCTGTATGCCACGGTGGCGATCCTGGCTGCGCTCAATGAAAGGGCTGCTTCCGGGTCCGGCCAGCACATCGACATGTCCCTGCTCGATGTCCAGGTTGCCGGGCTGGCCAATGTCGGCATGAATTTTCTTGCCACCGGCAAATTGCCGGAGCGCATGGGCAATCGTCTGCCGACGGTCTATCCGAGCGATGCGTTTCGTTGCGCCGATGGCGACCTGATGCTGATCGTAGGCAATGACGAGCAATTCCAGCGCATGTGCCGTGCCATCGATTTGCCCGACCTGGCTGGAGATCCAAGGTTCGCAACCAACGAATTTCGCATGTGCAATGCCGTTACTCTTGCAGGAATCATTTCCGCGCCGCTGGCAAAGAAGCCGATGGCGCAATGGATGGCGAGGTTCGAGGCCGCCCAAGTGCCGAATAGTCCGATCAACAATCTGGCCCAGGTGTTCGGAGATCCGCAAGTGATCGCGCGGGCCATGGTGGTCGATTTGCAACATCCCGCGGCCGGCCCTGTCCCAACCATCGCCAACCCGATTCGCATGTCCCGCACAGCGCCCGCCTATCAACGTCCGCCGCCCATGCTCGGGCAGCACAATCGCGAAATCCTGCAGGACCTGCTGGGTTTTTCCGCCGACGAATGCGCCGATCTGGCCAGCAAAGGAGTGATCTGATGCCAGTCCCAGCGTCGTCTTGCGTTGCATCCACTGCGGACCCGGAGCCCGACATGACCACGCCGCGAAGAAGATTTCTGCGAATCACGAGCAGCTTGCTGGCCTTGCCGGCTTGCCAAGTCGTGTTCGGACAAGGTGCATTTCCCAATCGCCCGATCCGCCTCCTGATCGGCTTCCCGCCCGGGGGTGGAAACGATGTGGTGGCGCGCATCGTCGGCCCGAAACTTGGCGACCTGCTCGGGCAGCAAGTGGTACTCGAGAATCGGCCCGGCGCGACCGGCACCATCGCGGCCAACATGGTTGCCAAGGCGCCGCCCGATGGCTATACCCTGCTCGAGGGCGCGGTCAGCACCAATGTGATTGCCAATTTCCTGTACCGCGATCTCCCCTACAACCCCGAAAAGGATCTGGTGCCGGTCATATTGCTGGCGTCGATTCCGCAATTGATCGCGGTCCACCCTGCCCTCAATATTCACTCGTTGCAGGAACTGATCGCCTACGCCAGGGCGAACCCCGGCAAGCTGCATTTCGGTTCTGCGGGCAACGGCAGCACACCGCACATCGCAGGCGAAATATTCAAGTCCAAGACCGGCACCGATCTCGTTCACGTGCCTTACAAAGGTGCCGGGCAGGCGCTTCCTGACCTTCTGGCGGGCCGGGTGCCGGTCAGTTTTGACACCACCGGAACCATAATCAGCCATGTCAAGGCGGGCACGCTACGTGCGCTGGCCATCGCCGCACCGCGCCGGTTTGCACCGATCGGCGACGTTCCCACGGCGGCCGAAGCCGGCCTCGCCGAATTCGAGATTTCCACCTGGATCGGCGTGTTCGCCCCCGCGCTCACGGCGCCATCGATCATCAATTTTCTGCATGAACGCATCTCGACAGTACTGCGCATGCCAGAGGTGCGCAACCAGTTGGTCAACAATATCGGAAGCGACGACACCGTGACGACGTCCCCGCAGGAATTCGCGAATTTCTTCAGGCGCGAAATAGTCAAGTACGCCGCAGTCATCAAGGCCGCCGGCATCCGCCTGGAATAAGCTGACGTACCCCGGGGCAGGCGAGCTACCGGTCTGCAAGGAGAGGAAATTGGATTACAGCGCATATCGATTCATTCGTGCGGAGCGTGCTGGGAGGTTGCTCACGTTGACACTGAACAATCCGCCGATGAACGTCATCGGCTTTGACCTGCATCGCGAACTGTCGCGCATTTTTTACGATGTGCAGGTCGACGAGGAAGTCGATGTGGTGGTGCTGACCGGATCCGGCGGCGCATTCTCGGCCGGCGGCGACATCGCGCTGATGCAAAAGCGTATCGATCATCCGGAGATGTGTTATCCGAAAAACGCCGAGCTCAAACAGATCGTCTTCAGCCTGCTTGAGCTGGATCGGCCCATCGTCTGCCGCATCAATGGCGATTGTGTCGGCTTCGGCCTGACGCTGGCGCTCCTGTGTGACATCACCATCGCGGTCGACAACGCCAAGCTGGGTGATCCGCACGTGCGGGTGGGCTATGCCACCGGCGATGGCTCGGCCGTGATCTGGCCGCAACTGGTCGGCTACCATCGCGCCAAGGAATATCTGCTCACCGGCGACCTCCTCTCGGGTGCGGAGGCAGCGCGCATCGGCCTGATCAACCACGCGGTGCCGCTTGCCGAACTTGACGCCAAAGTGGACTACTTCGTCGACCGTTTCGTCAACGGTGCGTCGAAGGCGATTCGATGGTCGAAGCTTTCGATCAATCTGCCGCTAAGGGTACTCGCGCATTCGGTGCTGGATGCCTCGATGGCCTACCAGACGCTCACCAACAGCAGCGTTGATCATCAGGAAGCGGTCAACGCGTTTCGCGAAAAGCGCAAGCCCAGGTTCACGGGGCGTTGAGTCCACCACCCGGCCTTCCAGTCATGAAGGTCATACTTGAAGACAACAGATGTGGATTGAGCCATGGCGATTCGAATTGTTCGGCTGGGAAGTGCCAGAGCAAAAGACGAAGGGCTGCGCATCGGGACGGTTCGCCGTCCGCCGCGCGGGGTGCCGAAGTCCGAGTTCGCCAATCAAAACTGGTACGACGTTTGGCTTCCCGAACTGGCGCCCTGCGCGGCCACGGTGAGGCAGGCGCAAGTCGCTCAAACGCCTGCCCAATGGACGGCTTTCGGCAAGAAGACCCGCGCGGAAATGGCGGTTCCCGGAAACGCCCGCACGCTCGACGTTCTGGCCGCACTGTCGCGGCAAACCGATTTTTCCGTTGGTTGTTACTGTGCGGACGAGGCGCACTGCCACCGGTCGGTTCTGCGCATGTTGCTGCTGGAAAAGGGCGCAAGGCTGGCGTAGGCTTTGGCCTGCCGGGCTGGCGCATTTCCGTGTGGATTCATCAGTTGTGCCGATGCGCCGGGATGACAGGATGCAAGACACTTGATGCTCGTCGGCGCGCCAATCCGGTGTGCCGGGCCTCGCCCGTAAAGGCGGCAACAACCGGGAGCAAACAATGAAAGAACCTGACCGGAAGGCGCGCAACACCGAGCGGATCAAGACTCTGTTTCCGACCTTCGCAAGCCGGGTGGCGCGCGTGATCAAAAAGCTTGAGACCGACGGTATTCGCCCGCGCATCCAGGATGCCTGGCGTTCGCCGGAAGACCAGCGCAAGGCGTTTGAAACCGGCCATTCCAAGCTGTTGTTCGGGTTTCACAATGTCACCGGTGCGGGTGGCCGTCCCGAAGCTCTGGCCATCGATCTGCTCGATGACGATGCGCCGCTTGCCGCGAGCAGGAGATACACGCTCAAGCTCGCAGCGGCCGCCGAGGCTGAAGGCCTGATCTCCGGCGTGCGCTGGGGCCTGCCGCAAAAGCTGCGCGACGCCATCGATGTCGCCATCGCCAATCAGGATTGGGAGGCGCCGGTCAAGTTCGGATGGGATCCGCTGCATGTCGAGCCGACCGGGATCACCGTTGCCGAAGCGCGT
>JAYVST010000530.1:0-5465 GCA_043775255.1 Burkholderiales bacterium | reverse complement strand
GCAGGCCGGCGCCGCAAGCGCGGGTCCGGCCTGCGGGTTTCAATTGCCCAACAGGCGCGCGATCTTGTCGATGCCGGCTTTGGCGCAGGCCGAATCCTTTTCGCCCCCCGGCGCGCCCGATATGCCAACCGCGCCTACCAGGTCTTTCCCGGCGAAGTGCGGTGCGGGTCAGGCGCGCCTATACAGTCCTGGTCTCGTACATGTGCATCTGCACCCCGGCCTGGGCGAAATTGCCCACGTCGGCCGCCGCCGCCTGGCCTTCCTTGGACGCAAAGGCCGCGCCGATCGCTTCCATCGAATCGAAGGTCAGCGTGGCGATCAGATGCAAGGGCGAAGGCCCCTGCGGCGTGCCGACGGGCGCGGCGTTGACCTCGTAGCTGCGCAGGCCCGGAATGGTCTTGGCCAGCGGCACGTGCTTGTTGAAGTAGTAAGCGTCGAATGCCGCCGCGTCGGCGGGCTTGTTGTACAGCACGAGCAGTTTGGCCATGGTGTCTCCTTCGGTGTCGGGTGAATTCGCATTGTCTGGGCTTGCGCAAGCTTAACACTCGCCCCGGGCTTGGCCGGTCTCAGAACCAGGCTCTCAACTCCAGTTCGCCGGCACACCCGGCGGCGGTGAAAACGGCAGGTCGCCGCGCTTCAGCGCGAAATCCCAGCCGCCGCCTTCTTCGAGCACGACGGCCTGGCGACGCTTGGCGCGCGCATCGATTTCGGCCGGGTCGAGGCGTGCACGCAGCGCTTCTTCCATGCGCCTTAGCACCGGCGCGTAGGCTGGATCCGCGCTTAAGTCACGCAGCTCTTCCGGGTCGCTTGCGCGGTCGAACAACTGCGCCGGGTAGGTAACGCAGCGCACGTACTTGTAGCGCCGGTCCTGCACCATGAAGATGGCCTCGCGCGAACAGGCGGCGTGGTATTCGGAAAACACCATGCGGTCGGCGTCGGGCGCATCGAGCATGCCGAACAAGGACTGTCCCGACGATGGCGCCGGCGCCGTGCCGACGGCGTCGAGCACCGTGGCGAACACGTCGACCAAGTTGGCGGGCGTCGAGACCACGCGCCCCGCCGGCACGCCCTCGCCTGTCAGGATCATCGGAATGCCGACGCTTTCCTCGTACATGGTGCTCTTGCCCCACAGGCCGCGGCTGCCGTTGTTGTCGCCGTGGTCGGTGGTGTAGAGCACGCGCGTCGCGGCCGCTAAGCCGGTGTCTTCCAGCACGGCCATCACCTTGCCGACCTGCTCGTCCATGAAGCTCACCAGCCCGAAGTAGCCGGACAGGGCGCGTCTTACGTCGGCAGGACTCTTCATGCCGCTGTCGTAGTCCATGGTGGTGGCGTAATCGACCAGGTAGGGGTGGCGCGGCCGTTCTTCCTGTGCGTACTGCTTGGGCATCGGCACGCCCATCTTGGCGTAGCGGTAGTAGTGCTCCGGCGGCGCGGTGAGCGGGAAGTGCGGCGCCACCAGGGAGACAAACAGCACCCAGGGACGATCGGTGACCTTGGGCGCCTCTTCGCGCAGCCAGATCTGCGCCTGTGCGGCGATGTCGCGGTCGTAGCGGGTGTAGTCGGACTCACCGGGGCCGGCCATGCCGATCATCTTCTTCGCGCCGCCGCGCTTCGGTGCGTCCGGCCCGCGCTTGAGCGAGAGCAGGTCGCCCAGGCCGTCGACGATGTGCATGGCGATGCGCTCTTCGGAAAAGCCGTGGTCGTCGCCCGGCCGGCCGCGGAAATGCAGCTTACCGATCGACACCACCCGATGCCCGCGCTCGCGCAGCAGGTGATGCCAGCTGGGAATGCGCCCCTCGTAGGCGTCCGCATTGTCCCAATAGCCGATCTCGTGGTTGTAGCGCCCGACGGCCAGCGCCGCGCGCGCCGGCACGCAGATCGGGCAGGGTGTCGAGGCCTGGGTGAAGCGGGTGCCGCGCGCGGCTAAGCGGTCCAGGTTGGGCGTGGCAATGAAGGGGTGACCGGCGGCGCCCAGCACCTTGGGGTTGTGCTCGTCGGAAAAGAAGATGATGAGGTTTTGCGGTGTCATTTGAGAGAAGCGTTAAAAGAAAGAACGGGCGGAATATACTCCGGCGCCACCCACATTTTCTCGGGAGAATCGACATGCAGCGCCGCACCGTGTTGAAACTCGCGCTGGTCGCCGTCGGCATGAATGGCAGCGCCCGCGCGCAGGTCTGGCCCACCAAGCCGATCCGCTTTATCGTGCCCTATCTCCCGGGCAGCGCGCCGGACGTGATCGCGCGCACCCTGGCCGAGCGCCTCACCAATGCGCTGGGGCAGTCGCTGGTGATCGAGAACCGTCCCGGCGCCGGCGGCAACATCGGCACCGAGATGCTCGCCAAGACGCCGGGCGACGGCTACACCATCGGCCTGGGCACGTCCGCCATCGTCACCAACCCCTGGCTGTACCGCAAGGTAGGCTACGACCCGGTAGCCGATTTCAGCGCCATCAATCTTTCAATCGCCATGCCGCACCTGCTGGTGGTCACGCCCGACTCGCCGGTCAAGACGGTCGCCGACATGGTGGCCATGCTGAAGGAAGCGCCGGGCAAGATCAATTACGCCTCCGGCGGCAACGGCAGCGGCGCGCACCTGGCGGCGGAACTGTTCAAGGCGGTCGCCGGGGTCGACATGGTGCATGTGCCGTACAAGGGCGCGCCCGACATCATCACCTCGGTGATCGGGCGCTCCACCACGCTGGGCTTTCCGACCCTGGCCACCGCAGTGCCGCATGTCAAGGGCGGGCGGCTGCGCGCCATCGCCGTCACCGGCGCCAAACGCAACCATGCCTTGCCGGAGGTGCCGACCATCGGCGACACCTTGGCAGGCTACGACCTCACGTCCTGGTTCGGCCTGATCGCGCCGGCGAAAACGCCGCTCGAGGTGGTGCGCCGAATCGACGCGGAAACCCAGAAGGCACTGGCCGACCCTGCCTTCCGCGCCAGGGTGCAGGCCGACGGCAGCGAAGTGGTGAACTTGGGGCATGCCGAGTTCGCCGCCTTGGTCAGGAGCGACCTCGCCAAGTACAAGCGGGTGGTCGAGCTTTCGGGCGCGCGCGTCGACTAGCAGCCTGTCGGACTTGGGGCGTCGAAAGCGAAAATCGGTCCCAGCGAGGACAGTTTTTGCCGCATTCGCAGTCCCATAGCCCGGCTATGGGACAAGAAGGTGGTGAAAAATGGACCGCTGCGGCCGATTTGTAGCCGACGCTCCCCAAGTCCGACAGGCTGCTAGTGCGTGTGCGCCCTCGCCAGCGTGATCGACTTTTCCATCAGGTAATCGGTATACGCGATCGCCATTGCCGATAGCAGGAAGGCGATATGGATGACGGTTTGCGCGATCAATGTCTTCTCGTCGTAGTGCTGGGCATTGATGAAGGTCTTGAGCAGGTGGATCGACGAGATGCCAATGATCGCGGTGGCCAGTTTGACCTTGAGTACGCTGGCGTTGACGTGGGAGAGCCATTCGGGCTGGTCCGGGTGATGCTCTAAGTCCATGCGCGAGACGAACGTCTCGTAGCCGCCTATGATCACCATGATGAGCAGATTGGAGATCATCACCACGTCGATCAAGCCCAGCACCACCAGCATGATCGCCGTCTCGGTTAACTTGCCGTCCACTGCGTCCTTGAGCAACGGCCCGTAGCCCAATGCGGCTTCGATCAGATGCGTGAGTTCCACCCAAAAATGGAACACGTACACCAGTTGCGCCGCGATCAGGCCGAGATAGAGCGGGAACTGCAGCCAGCGGCTGGCGAAAATGAAACGCGGGATCGGCCGCAGCTTCGCGGGATCTTTAACGGGATTTCCGATTGAGTCGATTGGGTTCATCGCGGGCTTGAAGTGACACAAATTGGCAAATCATTCTAACACTCTGGATTTGCCCGCCCTGGGGGGCCCCGACGTGGTGTTGCGAACGCTGAAAGTGCACTAAGGGAACAGCTTGGCGCCCGATGACGGCATTGCAATGGTTTACCGCACTGCAAATAACCCCATGATGGCAAAGGAATATTCCGCAAATGTCAATGTAAGCGTTTAGCGAATTGGTGCGGCGCACGATTTAAATGCCTATTTACTCTTGACAGACGTTCATAAATGTTAAAAACATGCTTAAAAACAATGGATTATTAAGTAAGTGCTACACGCTGATAAATTGATTGCCATGCAGCATGATGGTTCGCAAACTGCGAACCTTGCAGTGCACAAACGACGCGATAAAGCCTGAATTCAAGGGGCTGGCGGAGGTGACAAAAAGTGCGTGTTCAATCAAAACTTTATGAAGGAAGTAACCATGTCAAGCCGTGATCTCGAAATCCAGAAAATCGAAAAGGACTGGAAGGAAAGCCCCCGCTGGAAGGGCGTCAAGCGCGACTACAGCGCCGCCGACGTCTATCGTTTGCGCGGATCGGTCCCGATCGATCACACGCTGGCCAGGCGCGGCGCCGAGAAGCTGTGGAAGATGTGCAGCGAGCGGCCGTTCGTCAATTCCCTGGGTGCGTTGACCGGCAACCAGGCCATGCAGCAGGTCAAGGCCGGCGTGCCTGCCGTGTATTTGTCGGGGTGGCAGGTGGCGGCCGACGCCAACGACTCGCTCAGCATGTATCCGGACCAGTCGCTCTACGCCACCACTTCAGTGCCCACAGTGGTCAAGCGCATCAACAACGCGCTTCTGCGCGCCGACCAGATCCAGCATATGGAAAATTTCGACAAGAGTGGCGAACTCATCGATTTCATGGCGCCGATCGTGGCCGATGCCGAAGCCGGCTTCGGCGGCGTGCTGAACGCGCATGAACTTATGAAGGCAATGATCGAAGCCGGCGCCGCCGGCGTGCATTTCGAGGACCAGTTGGCCTCGGTCAAGAAGTGTGGCCACATGGGCGGCAAGGTGCTGGTGCCGACCCAGGAAGCGGTCGACAAGCTCAAGGCCGCGCGCATGGCCGCCGACCTGATGGGCGTGCCCACCGTGCTGCTCGCGCGCACCGACGCCGCAGCCGCCGACCTCGTCACATCCGATTGCGACGAACGCGACCGTGCATTCATCACCGGCGAGCGCACCCAGGAAGGCTTCTACCGCACCCGCAAGGGTTTCGACCAGGCCTTAGCGCGCGGCCTGGCCTACGCACAGTACGCCGACATGGTGTGGTGCGAAACCGGCACGCCCGATCTGGAGTTCACACGCCGCTACGCCGAAGGCATCCAGAAAGTCTTTCCGGGCAAGATGCTGGCTTACAACTGCTCGCCGTCGTTCAACTGGAAGCGCAATCTTGACGATGCCACCATCGCTAAGTTCCAGCGCGAGCTGGGCGCGATGGGCTACAAGTTCCAGTTCATCACCCTGGCCGGCTTCCATGCCCTCAACTACTCGATGTTCGAGCTGGCCTACGGCTATGCCCGCAACAACATGAGCGCCTTTGTCGAGCTGCAGCAGAAGGAGTTCGCAGCGGCCGAGAAGGGCTTCACAGCGGTCAA
>JAYVST010000529.1:0-2349 GCA_043775255.1 Burkholderiales bacterium | reverse complement strand
GCTAGCGAAGATGCGGTCGGAACGCACGGTGGCGCGGCAGTTGATTTGATGTTCGGCATGTGGCGGGATCGCGAAGACATGGCTGACGTGGATGCCTATGTCCGCAAGCTGCGGGAGCCGCGATACAACCCGGATGTCACGCGCAGCGGCCGCGCTGGAACCCCACCTGCCTCTGCTGACGGGCAATATCAAACACTTCAAGTCAATTGACGGGTTGACCGCTGAACGCTTCGACCCGGCGATTTGAAGATGTCAACGACATGCTGTCGAGCGAACCGCTTTGGGGCTGTAGGCCCCTTTGATTTGCGCTGGCCGTACGCGCACTGACCTGAATGTCACGCGCTGCACCAGCGTCGCCTTGGCGCCATCCGCCAGCCAGCCGTATTCATGGCGCGAGAACCGTTGCTTGCGCGACTCCGGCAACTCGTCGTAGTCGTCAGGTTCAGCGAGTTCGGCCAGCGCCGGGTGCGTCATGCGTAGGCGCCCTTGGTGTCGTCGAATTTGCGGCGGTTGGAGAACTGGTCGCCGATTTCGACCGTCGGCGGCGGATTGTCGGCGCCGGCGATTCCGATGAGCTCGGACCATAGCTGGTCGGATAGGCGTGCCACCTCTCTGGGGATACGGGTATGTGTTCAATGCCATGACAACCCCCGAAAACGTATACTGTTTGCGGGTCAAACTGAAAGGAAAGTTCCTTGAGACGAGCGCGCCGCCGATCACTTATCCTGTCCGCGAGCGCGCTCGTGACCAGCGCCTTTCCGAGCCTGGCTCAGCAACCCGGACGGCCGGCGCGCATTGGCTTTCTGAAGTACCTGCCTCGTGATGACGAAGCCGAACTCGCCTCTTTTCGACAGGGTATGCGTGAACTCGGGCATGTAGAGGGAAAGACCTACACGCTCGAAATACGCGTGGCGGACAGCAAAGTGGAGCGCTTGCCGGCTCTGGCCGAGGAATTGGTCCGCCTCAAGCCCGATGTGATCTGGGTCACGACCACCGCGGGCGTCCGTGCGGTAGTGAATGCGACAAAGACAATTCCTGTCGTATGCGGCTCCTTCAGTAATCCGGTCCGCGATGGTCTCGTTCAGAGTCTTGCTCGCCCCGGTGGCAATCTGACTGGGCCTTCACTTATGACCGGCGACCTCGCCGGCAAACAACTTGAGATGTTGCGCGAAATATTGCCCAAGCTTTCGCGCCTTGCAACTTTCATCGTTCCCGAGAACCATGTGATCTTCCTTGGCGAACTGGAGTTGGCTGCCAAATTGCTTGGCGTGCGGGTTTCATTGTATGAAGCCGTGACGCTTCAAGACGTGGAAAAAGCGATATCGACGGCTCGCAGCACTGGTGCACAAGCCGTGCTCGTCGGGACCGCAGCGCTTTTCCGAACGAACCGAAAGGCGATCGCTGATCTTGCACTAAAGGCGCGATTGCCGACTCTTTTTCCGTACCTGGAAGCTGTACAGGATGGCGGCTTGATTTGCTATGGCCCCAGCATTACGGACGTTTTCAGGCGTTCCGCCCAGTACGTCGACAAGATCCTGAAAGGTGCGAAGCCTGGCGATCTGCCTGTCGAACAACCCACCACGTTTGACCTTGCGATCAACAAGAAAACTGCGGCGGCGCTGGGCGTCAAGTTTCCCTACTCGATCCTGATACGGGCGACGAACGTGATCGAGTGAGCGTCCCACCGTAATCTACATTCCGGCAACGTACGGAAATAATGGGCCGCGTTCGAGTTCGCTTCCCGCCGGCCTGGCCCTGCCCGACGCGATGGGCACGCCACTGCACAAGGCCGACAACGACGGCACGCATAGGCTGTTGTGCGCCAACGAATAAGCGCCGCGGCGGCGGGCCTGTGCCAACGAGTGCGCGACGGCGGCGGCGGGCCTGCGGAATCACCGCGATGTCGATCGACCGCGCTTCGCTCGTTATCCTGCCGTTCATCCCGGTGTTGTGCGTCGAATTCGCGGTGATCATCGCGGCGCCGTGGTTCACGCTGGTGCTGCCGCGCCTGTTCAAGTTGCTGTGAGGCCCAGTCGGTAAACGCGGCTGGCGGTGCCGGAGAAGAGCGCCGCCTTGTCCGCCGCACTGTAGTCCGCGGCGATGCGCTTGAACGCGTTCCATAGCGCACGGTAGCTGCAGGTCCCTTTGTCGACCGGGAAGTTGCTCTCGAACATCGCGCGCCCGGGCCCGAAGGCCTCGATGCAGGTCTCGATCCAGGGTTTCCAGGCCTTCGCAAGCTCTTCAGAAGTGGGCGGCAGGTCGCGCGCGTGGAAGTCGAAACCCGCCGTGTGCATGCCCAGCCCGCCCAGCTTCACGTTGACGTTGGGGCACTGCGCCAGAGCGAGGATG
>JAYVST010000528.1:0-5829 GCA_043775255.1 Burkholderiales bacterium | reverse complement strand
TAATGGCTGCCGGGATAGACGGTGAAGCGCGGAATCTTCTGGCGGATGTGGCCGGTGAGCGGGTCGAACAGCTGCAGGCTCTCGAGTTCGTCGTCGAACATCGAGACGCGGATCGCGGTTTCGTTGTGTTCGGCCGGGAAAATGTCGACCACGTCGCCACGTACGCGGAAGGAGCCGCGCGAGAAATCCATCTCGTTTCTCACGTACTGCATGCCGGTGAGGCGCACGATCACGTCGCGCTGCGTCATCTTGTCGCCCACGCGCAGCGTGAGCACCATCTTGTGATAGTCCTCGGGGTCGCCGATGCCGTAGATGGTCGAGACCGTGCCGACGATGATGGCGTCGCGCCGCTCCATCAGCGACTTGGTCGCCGACAGGCGCATTTGCTCGATGTGCTCGTTGATCGAGGAGTCCTTCTCGATGAACAGGTCGCGCGAGGGCACATAGGCCTCGGGCTGGTAGTAGTCGTAATAGCTGACGAAATACTCCACCGCGTTGTGCGGGAAGAACTCGCGGAATTCGGAATACAACTGCGCGGCCAGAGTCTTGTTGGGCGCCAGCACCAGCGCCGGCCGGCCGGTGCGGGCGATCACCTGCGCCATGGTGTAGGTCTTGCCCGAGCCGGTCACGCCCAGCAGGGTCTGGAACGACAGCCCGTCGGACAGGCCTTCGACCAACTTTTCAATGGCCTGCGGCTGATCCCCGGCCGGCGCGAACGGCTCGAACAACTGGTACGGGCTGTTCGGAAAGGTGCGCAAGGTCATGGATGGCATTCAGGCGTGACGACAGAGAATGATTCTAACAAGCGCCCCTGCGGTTCAAACACGCGCTCCTGACGGAATCTGTCAGGAGAGTGCGCGCACACGAGTGCGGGTTCCCTACCAGGGTCGGCGCGGCGATCGCGCGACCCCGGCGTCCGCGGTGACGGGCGATTGATACAATCACCCCGTCCTGGTCTTGGTTGGCTCCCCTACATTCCATGCGATCTTCGACTGACTTATTGCCGCGCTGGCGCCCAGGCGCAGACCGACCAAGATGACTACCCACGCCGCGCAGGCGCTGCGCGCCCGCATTCGCGCCGGCTGGGGCGGATTTGCAGCCAACCAGGCGCCGGGATTCCTGCGCGCCAACCTGATGATCCTGCCGGCGACATACGCCAGGCAGTTCGAGGACTTCTGCAACGCCAACGCGCGCGCCTGCCCGCTGCTGGGCTGCGGCGCGGCCGGACAGGCGGTGCTCGACGAGTTCGGGCAGGACCTCGATGTCCGCACCGATGTGGGCCGCTATGACCTCTACGCGATCGGCCGACGCACCGGCGAGTGTGCCGACATCGCCGGCTTGTGGCGCCACGATTCGGTCGCCTTCGTGCTGGGCAGCTGGCATTCCAACGAAGAGGCGCTGCGGCGTGCCGGCGTCCGCATGCGGCCCGTGGAAAATGGCACCCAGGCAGGCAGGTACCGCACCACGATCCGCGCCCGCGCCTGCGGCCCGTTCGACGGCCCGCTGGTGGTTTCGATGCGCCAGTTCGAGGCGAACGACGTCGAACGTGTCAAGGCCGTCACTTCCGTGGGCAAGTTTGCCCACGGCGCGCCGATGCATGTCGGCGACTCTGCGCTGCTGGGCATTGTCGATCTCGCGCGGCCCGACTATGGCTCGGCTGCGCCGACACAACCCGGTGAAGTTCCGATGTTCTGGGCCAGCAGCCTGACTGCCGCTGTGGCGCTGGAAACCGCGCGCGCGCCTTTTGCCATCACCAATGCGCCGGGCTGGATGCTGGTGACCGATATCGAGGCGTAGTTCGCGCGGCATCGCCTGCTCGAAATGGGTTGTAGGGTCGGGGTTGCAGGATCGGGCCCGGCGCGCCCGATGCCGCAGTTCCGGCCGCTTGCCTAAAGGCCAATTCGTGCCGTTGCCTGCAGGCCAATTCCTGCAACACACACGGCCGAACCGGACAGCCGTGCCGTACGCACAATGAACCGGCCAGCCGGGCCGTACGCACAATATTGGTTCACAAAATGCCATCCATGCACCCTGGCGCCCGATCGACGCCCGAATTCGTGCGCGATCGTGCGAATCGGGCCCGATATCGACCTTTTGGCATGGCATGGCCGTTGCTCATGTGTTTGAGGCTGCGCAATCTTGCCGCAGCGATGTCGACCGGGAGTCACCAGCATGCCGTTTCATTCGTTCGCCCTTTTTGCCGCATCCGCCGTAGGTGCGCTCGCCTTCGCAAGCAGTCTGGCTTTTGCCCAGACGCCGCTCAAGTTCAGTCTCAATTTCAAGCCCGACGGTTCCAACGCCGCCTGGTTTCTTGCGGCCGAGCGCGGCTATTTCAAGGAAGCCGGGCTCGACGTCACCCTCGACACCTCCGGCGGCACCGGCGACGTGATCACGCGCCTGGCCACCAATGCCTATGACATGGGCTTTGCCGATATCGGCGCGGTGATCGAATTCGCGGCGCGCAATCCGGCCCAGGCGCCGGTCGCCACCCTCGTGTTGTACGACCGCTCGCCGCTGGCAGTGATCGCGTTGAGGAAATCCGGCATCGGCAAGCCCGGCGACATCGCCGGCAAGGTGATCGGTGCGCCGCTTTCAGACGGCGCCTTCCGCATGTACCCCGCGTTCGCCAAGGCCACCAGGATCGATTCCTCCAAGGTCAGTTTCAAGAACATCGACATCCGCGTGCGCGAGACCTTGCTGTCGCGCGGCGAGGTGGACGCGGTGATGGGTTTCGATTCGTCGGTCTGGTTCAACCTGAAGGCGCTTGGTCACAAGATCGAGGATGTGAACTTCATCCGCTATGCCGAGCATGGCCTCGACCTGTATGGCAATTCGCTCCTGGTATCACGCAGGATGCTGAAGGAAAACCCGAAAGCGGTGGCCGCCTTCACGCGCATCACCGCGCGCGCCTGGAAAGATGCGATGGCCGATCCCAAAGCCGCCGTGGCCGCGCTGTTAAAGCGTGACCCTCTGATCGACTCCGCCATCGAGACCGAGAAAATCCAGTGGCTGGCGACCAACCAGATCGCCACCCCGGCCTACAAGGCGGGCGGCATGGGCAGCATCGACCGCGCCCGCATGGAAAAGCAGATCGATACCATCGTGGAAGCCTTTGCCCTGCCGGCCAGGCCGACGCTCGATTCGATCTACGACAGCCAGTTCCTGCCGTCGGCGGCCGAGCGCAAGCTGTGACCCATGACCGAGCACTCCGCGCGCGCCTTGCGGGCGCGCATCCGCGCCGGATGGGACGGCCTGACCACCGGGCAGGCGCCCGGTTTCCTGCAGGGCAACCTGGTGATCCTGCCGGCGGCCCATGCCGCGGCGTTCGAGGACTTTTGCCATGCCAATCCGGGCGCGTGCCCGCTACTGGGCCGCAGCCGGCCCGGACAAGCGCTGCTCGACAATCTCGGGCTTGATCTCGACATACGCACCGACGTCGGGCGCTACCAGTTGTTCGCCTGCGGCAAACTCGCCGGCACCTGCGGTGACATCACCGGACTGTGGCGCGACGACTCGGTGGCCTTCGTGCTCGGCTGCTGGTTCTCCAATGAGGCGGCGCTGGCAGCGGCCGGCGTCCGCATGCGCCATGTGGAACAAGGCATCCAGGGCGGCCTGTTCCGCACCTCGATCATGACCACGGCCTGCGGCCAGTTTGGCGGCCCGCTGGTGGTGTCGATGCGACCTTTCGCCGCCGCCGACGTGGATCGCGTCAGCGCCATCACGTCGCTTGCGAAGTTGGCACATGGCGCGCCGGTGCACGTAGGCGACCCGGGTCACCTGGGCATCGCCGATCTGGCCCAGCCCGACTATGGCGAAGCCTTGCCACCGCTGCCGGGCGAGATACCGATGTACTGGGCCTGCGGCCTGACCGCCAATGCGGTGCTGGAAGCGGCGCGCCTGCCGTTCGCCATCACCCACGCGCCGGGGTGCATGGTGGTGACCGACTTGCCGGCATGAGCAGGCGCCGAAGGGCCGCAATACCGGCCCGCGCCATGGACCGACAAGCCATCCAAGCGTACGGACCGGTGCGCCTGGCTCTCAGCCGCCGCTCTTCTGCTGGATCGCCAGGATCGCCTGGTTGCGTAGCGTCTTGAGCAGATTGAGTTCGCCGTCGGCGAAGCGCAGGCGTCCGGCTTCCTCATGGTCGGCGTAGATCAGTGCCATCGGCTTCTTGTTCACGATCACCGGAAACAGGGCGAAGCCGCGCGCCTGCACGGCGTCGCGATACCAGGCCGGAATGTACGCGCGCACCCGTTCCGAGTCCCGATCCTCGATGCAGATGTCGGCGCTCTTGCTGATCGCGCCGTAAAAGACGTCCTTGGAGACCGCCAGTGGCACCTGGAAGCCGCGTTTGATGATCGCATCGGCGTCGGCGCCGAAGCCCAAACGGCCGCGCAGGCTGTTCGATTGCGGGTGGCGGGTGCACAGCATGACGCGCGTGAAGCCGATGGCGCGGTACATTGTTTCGAGGATGATGCGCAGCAGGTCGTTGAGCTGGTACGCGCCGGCCAGGGTGCTGGTGATGTCCTGGATGCCGGCACTGAGCATGTTGGCACGCGCCTCGGGATTCATCCCGGGCGCCGCGCTGCTCATCGCCGGCGCCGCCGTGTTGAGCATGGTTGCGGCCAGCGCGCTTTCCGCACCGATGGTGGATTCAAACGCGGTCGCGGCGGCGGGCGCCGGACCGGCGCCGACCCGCACCCAGGTTCCTTCGGCCGCACCATGCGCGGTGCGCGGTTCGGCGCCCGCCGCCGCGACGCCGGTGGCAGTCTGTGGCGCCAGCGTACCGGTGGCATCCGCTGCCGCGGCCGCGGCAGCGAAACTGCGCAGCCCTCTTTCAAACGCGCCCGATCCGACCGGCAGGCCGAGTGTCTTGACCTCGGTGGTGAATGCAAGAGCCGCCGAGCGCAACACGGCGCAGAGCTGGTCCGGCAGGAGCCCCAGGGGCTTGCCGAAATCGCCACTGATCGCCTGCATCATGCCTTCGCGCACGCGTTCATTGGGTGCGACCGCAGCGTCGGCCATGCGGTTCGAAAGTTCCGCCAGGGCGCGCAGCTTGGATTCATCCGTATCGACCGGGCTTTTGGCCGGCGCCGCCTTCATGGTAGCGACAATGCGCTCCGGCAGCTTCCATTGCTGCGCGATGCCCAGGCCGAGATCGGTGTAGGGGATGCCAATGACCTCGACCGCCGCCGCGTCCTCGCTTATGCCGCGCGCCTTCGCCACGCGCGTCACCTCGCACGACTCGTCGTGCAGGTAAAACAGAGCCAGCAGGCGGCCGAGGCGATGGAACATTGCGCAGATGAAGGCTTCCTCGCCGTTGCGAATGGCGAGACTGCTTACCAGTTCGCGCGAGATCATGCCGCTGAAGTAGCTTGCCGTCACCTGGTCTTTGAGGTCGGCCGCCTGCACCTTGTTCTGCAGGTGGTCAAACAGCATGAGGGAAAGCGCAATGTTGCGTATTTTCTGGAATCCGAGGATCGATACCGCGCGCGACACCGTGCTGACCGACCCGCCGAACTGCTGGAAATAGGCGGTGTTGACCATGCGCAAAAGCTTGTTGGTCAGCGAGACGTCCTTGATGATGCAGTCGGCCAGCGCGCTGTTCGGTTCGTTTTCCGACTTGACCATGTTGTTGACCGTTGCGATGGTCGAGGACAGCACCGGGAAATCGCTCTTGTAGCGCATGCGCCGCATGAGGAATTCGAGCACGCCGCCGCCATTGCCGTCTGCGGCGCCGCCTGCGGCACTCGTCGGTTGCGGGCTGGCGTAGCCTTTGAGCGCCTCGAGAAAGGCCGCCGCGCTGGGGTAGCGCGCCTGCGGATCCTT
>JAYVST010000527.1:0-6492 GCA_043775255.1 Burkholderiales bacterium | reverse complement strand
GCCTATGCCCTGATCCTGTCGGTCGTGCTCGGACGACGCCGTTCATTCTCTCTGCTCTTCCTGGCCTTTTGCGCGCTCTCCTGTCTGCTCTATCCGGTGCTGGGTCGCGATTTCTTCCCCAGTGCCGACGCCGGCCAGATCCGCCTGCACATGCGTGCCCCCACCGGCACCCGCATCGAGGAGACCGCGCGCATCGCCGACGCCGTCGAAGCCGCCATCCGCGAGATGGTGCCGCCGGCCGAACTGGGCACCATCCTCGACAATCTCGGCGTACCCAACAGCGGCATCAACCTCTCGTACAGCAACGCCGGCACCATCGGCTCGCTCGACGGCGAGATTCTCATGTCGCTCAAGCCCGGCCACCGGCCGACCGACGAGATCGTCACGCAGTTGCGCGCCGAGCTGCCGAAGCGCTTTCCGGGCATCGAGTTCTTTTTCCAACCCGCCGACATCGTCACGCAGATCCTCAACTTCGGCCTGCCGGCGGCGATCGACGTGCAGTTCTCCGGGCCCGCCATGGTGAAAAACGCCGAACTGGCGGCCGAACTGGTCCAGGCCATCAAGCAGATTCCCGGTGCTGTCGATGTGCACATCCACCAGCGGCTCGACAATCCCGCGATCGATCTGCAGATGGACCGCACCCGCCTGCAGCAGGTCGGGCTGTCTGCGGCAAACGTCGGGCAGAACGTGCTGATCACGCTCTCGGGCAGCACGCAGACGCAACCGGCGTTCTGGCTCAATCCGCAAAACGGCGTGGTCTACAACCTGGCGATCTCCACTCCGCAATACCGGGTCGATTCGCTCGATGCTCTGCTCAACATTCCGGTCGGCACCGCCGTCGGCGCCGGTGCGGCGGGAGTCGCCGGGGGCAGCAATTCGGGCGCCACGCAACTGCTGGGCAATCTGGTCGATGCCAAACCCAGCCGGAGCCTGGCGGTGGTGTCGCGCTACAACATTTCGCCGGTGGTCGATGTGTACGTCAGCGTTCAGGGCGCCGACCTGGCCAGCGTGGCCCGGCAGGTGCAGGAAAAAATGGATGCGATCAAGCCAAAGCTGCCGCGCGGCAGCCAGCTTGTCATGCGCGGCCAGGTGCAGACGATGACGGACTCCTTCATCGGTCTCGGCGTCGGCCTGGCGATGGCCATCGTTCTGGTGTACCTGCTGATCGTGGTGAATTTCCAGTCCTGGATCGACGCCGCCATCATCGTCGCCGCGCTGCCCGCAGCGCTGGCCGGCATCGCCTGGATGTTGTTCATCACCGGCACCACGCTCTCGGTGCCGGCACTCACCGGCGCGATCATGACCATGGGAGTGTCCACGGCCAACAGCATCCTGCTGGTGTCGTTCGCGCGCGACCGGCAGGACGCCGGGGTGCCGCCCCTTTCAGCGGCACTGGAGGCCGGCGCCACCCGCATCCGCCCGGTGCTGATGACCGCCCTTGCCATGATCATCGGCATGATCCCGATGGCATTGGGGTTGGGCGAAGGCGGCGAACAGAACGCGCCGCTCGGCCGCGCCGTGATCGGCGGCTTGTTGTTCGCGACCGTCTCGACGCTCTTCTTCGTTCCCGTCGTGTTCGCCGGCGTGCACCAGCGCCTTGCGCGTCGCAAGGCGGCGCACGCGAGCGCACATGAACCCCTATCTGCACCGATCGGTGCCACGCAGCCGGAGTCATAGAAGCAATGACTGAACAACGCCATTCCGAACTCGCCATCCATCCGATCCATCCACATGCCGGCGAGGAGCCGGTCAAACGCGAGAAGATCGTACGGCGTGCCTGGATCGTCACCATCATCGTGCTGGTACTGCTGGCCGCCGGCGCGGGCCGCACGCTGATGAGCCGCAATGCCAACGCCAAGGTACTGGAGGCGGCCGTGGGTGAAAGCATGGCAATTTATGTCAAGGTCGCCTCCCCGAAATCTGGCGCAACCCAAACCCTGGCCCTGCCGGGCACCCTGCAAGGCTATGTGCAGGCGCCGCTCGCCGCGCGCGCGAGCGGTTACGTGAAACGCTGGACCAAGGACATTGGCAGCAAGGTGCAAAAGGGCGAATTGCTCGCCGAAATCGAGACCCCGGAACTCGACCAGCAGCTTTCGCAAGGCTCAGCCGCGCGCACGCAGGCGGCCTCCAGCCTGGATCTCGCTGCCAGCACCAAGAACCGCTGGGAAGCCCTGCGCGAGAAAGACGCGGTTTCACAACAGGAACTTGACGAGCGCCGCAGCACCGAAGCGCAGGCGCGCGCCAACCTCGCGGCAGCCGAAGCAAACGTCGATCGGCTGCGCCAGGTGGCCGGCTTCAAGCGCATCGTCGCCCCCTTCTCAGGCGTGGTGATCCGCCGCAACGTCGATGTCGGCGATCTGATCGACGCCGGCGCCAACCGCCCGTTGTTCGTCCTGGCGCAGATCGACACCCTGCGCATCTACGTCAACGTGCCGCAGGCCTATGCGCACCTGATCAAGGTAGGGCAGCAGGTACCCGTGACGCAGTCGGAACTGCGCGGTCAGACCTTCACCGGCGAGATCGTCCGCACCGCCGGCGCCATCGATACCGCCACCCGCACCATGCAGGTGGAAATCAACCTGCCCAACAAGGAAGGCCTGCTGATGCCGGGCGCCTACGTGCAGGCGGCGCTGCCTCTCACGGTCAATCAGTCCCTGACCATTCCGGCCAATGCGCTCCTGATCCGCGGCGACGGCATGCGCGTGGCCGTGGTCGACGCGTCCGGCGTGGTCAAGCTGAAGACGGTACGCATCGGGCGCAACTACGGCGAATCCGTCGAACTGCTCGAAGGTGTCGGCGCCAAGGATCGCCTGGTGCTCAATCCGTCGGATTCGATTGCCGATGGCACCAAGGTCACCATCGCGCCCGACGTGCCCGCCAAGGGCGCACCGGCAGCCAAAGGACCAGCGCCGTCCAGGGAGAAGTCGTGAATATGCGCGCGCGCCTGCGCTGGCCGGTCCTGCTGCTGCCGGCCTTATTGTGCGCGTGCGCTACGGGCCCCGAGTACAAAAAGCCGGTTCTCGACATGCCGCAGGCCTGGAAGGTGGAAGCGCCGTTTCGCGTCGGCACGCCCAACGACGGCGCTCCCAAGGGACCGTGGTGGCTGCGCTTCGGCGATCCGCAACTCGACGCGCTTCAGGCCAAGGCACTGACCAACAGCCCCAACCTGGCGATTGCCGCTGCGCGCCTGGTACAGGCACGCGCCGCGCTCTCCGGCGTGTCTGCCGGGCTTTATCCGCAGATCGGCTTAGCCGGTCGCGACGCCCGCGCGCGCATCTCGGCCAACCGGGCGTTGAGCAACAACATCGCGCCCAACTTCACCACTACGCAGAACGACCTCCAGTTGGCGATGACAGCCAGCTACGAGATCGACTTAGCCGGCCGTGTGAACAGCGTGGTGGAAGGCGCCAAGGCCAGCGCAGAGCAGTCGGCGATCGACTTCGAGAACGTGCGACTTCTACTCACCACCGACTTGGCCACCGCCTACTTCAATCTGCGCGCGATCGACATCGAGCAGGACGTGCTCGCGCGCGCGATCGAACTGCAGAAGAAATCCCTCGGGCTGGCCAGCACCCGCCGCCAGTTGGGCGCCGCCTCCGGCCTGGACGTAGCGCAGCCGCAGGCGCTGCTCGACAGCACCCTCACCCAGGTGGACGTGCTGCGCCGCAGCCGCGCGCAGTTCGAGCATGCCATCGCCACCTTGACCGGCACCCCGGCCCCGCTGTTTTCGCTCGCACCGCAACCAAAGACGGTGGCACCGCCCGCAGTACCGATCGGCGTGCCTTCGGACCTGCTGGAACGACGCCCCGACGTCGCCGCCGCCGAGCGCGCGATGGCGGCCGCCAACGCGGCCATCGGGGTGGCGAACTCGGCCTACTACCCGAGCATCAGCCTGGGCGCCCTGATCGGCAGCCAAAGCCGCCTGGAACGGCTCTGGTTCAACACCGCCAGCGGCATCTGGTCGCTCGGCCTGACCCTGGCGCAACCCCTGTTCGACGGCGGTCGCATCGCCGCCAATGTAGAAGGCGCGCGCGCCGCCTATGAAGCCACGGAAGCCAACTACCGACGCATCGTGCTCACGGCAATGCAGGAGGCCGAAGACGGCATCATCGGCTTAGGCGCCCTTGAATCGGCCCATTCGCAGGCACTGAAAGCCATCGACAGCGCGCGCCGCGTGCAGGACATCGCCACTGTGCGCTACGAAGGCGGCATCGCCACGGTGCTTGACGTGATCACGGCGCAGCAGTCCCTGCTGGCAGCTGAACGCCTCGCCGCCCAATTGCAGGGGCAGCGGCTCCTGACCTCGGTGTTTCTCATCAAGGCGCTGGGCGGCGACTGGGAAGGCGCCCCGAAAGTCGCCGGCCAGTAAGGTCGGAAATACGCCTTACCCGGTACGGGCGGGGCGCGATGCCTTTCAGATCATCGACGCGCAGACGAAAGAAATGCTGCCGCGCCGACAGTGCGGATGAAAATGCCGTACCCTGTCCTTCTCGACAACGCTACTACGGAGCAAACGCCCTATGGTGCAGCCCAACTACGCCTTTCAAAAGCGACAACGCGACCTTGCCAAGAAGCAGAAAAAAGAAGAAAAGAAAATGAAAAAGGCCGGCGGCAACGACACCGTGGAACCGGGCGACTTGCCCGAGGCAACGTCGCCCGCGCCTCCCGCCGTCGACGCGACGCCGCCCTGACCGACCCAGGCAGAAGGCGCTAAAGCGGGCGCTAAAGCGGACCGGCGAATTCGGTCGATCCGCACCTTGCCGGAAAGGTGTTCGCCGTCGGCGCCCGACGCGACGTAATTTGTCGCCAGCGTCCCGCCAATTGTGCATGGCTGTGTTCGTCGACGCGCAATGCCGCAGTCACCGCCCAACCTGTCTTGCGTCCCAAGCGCTGAAATTCGCATGCCCGAACCCTTGCTCCTCACAGCGACCCAACTTGCCACCTATTCGGGTGAGAATCTGCTGACCAACGCCAGCGGCTTCTTCTTCGCCCGCGACGATCGGTTGTATCTGGTGACCAGCCGACACGTTCTCATCGACGAGCCGACCAAGCATTTCCCCGACCGCATCGCCATCGACCTGCACGTCGATGCAGTCAACCTGACGCGCGCCACCGGCTTCTCGGTACCGTTGTATCGCAAGGGCAAGAGCATCTGGAAAAGCGGCAGCGATTCCGGCAGCGAAATCGACGTGGCCGTGGTCGAACTCGAGCGCGACGCCCTGCCCGACCCGGTGGTACTGCGCGCATTTACACCTGAGCACCTGCAGGCCGCGCTGGGCGACGTCGAAGTCGGCTCCGCAGTGTTGATCGTAGGTTTTCCGCTCGGCTTCCACGACTTCCTGCACCACCTGCCCGTGGTGCGGCAGGCCGCGATCGCCTCCTCCTTCGGCCTGCGCTTTCAGGGCAAGGGCTACTTCCTCACCGACGCCCGCACCCACCGCGGCACCAGCGGCGCGCCGGTAGTAATGCGCAGCACCACTGCGCCGGGCGACGCCACGCTGCCGTGGAAATTGCTCGGCATACACTCTGCGCGCCTGGACATCGGCGACCGCGATCTGAAGCTCGACGAGTCGCTCGGGCTCAATTGTGCGTGGTATGCGGACATCCTGATGACCTTGACCGATCGCGACAAGACGTCGCCTGCGGTTGCGTCCGTTCCTGTCGATGGCGCGACAAAGGGCGTTGGCGCCTGATGGTGCGACCTCGAACCGCGACCTCGAACCACTTGATGCGGACCGGAAACCGTGGTCTGTTCTGTCGCCCTGCTCAGGCGCCACGAAATCCACCGCAAACGGTCCTTCGTACTTTCGCCGAGCATCGCATGCCCACCCGTCGCAACACCATCACAACATCCGTCGTTCCGAGATGACCCCGAGTGAGGCCGCCCAGATCCTCGAAGCCCTGGCACGAGGCATCGATCCGGAAACCGGCAACGTTTTCCCGGAAGACAGCCCGCTCCACAACGCCTACGTCGTTCGAGCGCTCTATATAGGGGCGAAGGCACTGGGAGCGTCCACCACTCCCGCCCGAGCGACGCGCGATGTCCCGGAAGGCATTGGACATGCCTGGCAGGCCTGGACCAAAGAAGAGGAAAGCGAACTTCTCGCGGGCTTTGACACCGGCGCCACAGTCGAAGAACTGGCGCTCGCGCATAGACGCAAAGTAGGGGGAATCCGCGCCAGACTTGTGAAGCTCGGACGCCTGGAGTAGGGTAGCCCGGATGCCGGACCGCACCTCATGGGTCGGGCAAAAGCCGGGGCGCGCTGTGCCGGATAGCTGTCAACCCTCTCGGCTCGCAGGCCTGCCCGATCTCAACCGAACACAATTGGAACGCTATTCTTCAATGAACGATTCCCTCCTCGCAAAACGCATTCTGGTCACCCAGGCGCTCGACTTCATGGGGCCGACCTTGTGCGAAGTCTTGCGCGAGCACGGTGCAACCGTGCATGCGAGCAGCGAATCGCTGGCGCCCGCACATGCTGCGGCCGCCGC
>JAYVST010000526.1:0-2056 GCA_043775255.1 Burkholderiales bacterium | reverse complement strand
GTTTCGATTTTAATTTATAAAGCGATAATTAACTGCCGCAAGCCTCGCGCTGTGTGCGCCATCCGATTCAGGTACGAAAAGCAGAACCGGCGCAAAGTCACGCCACCAGGAAACCCCCATGAAACTCGGCTTTTTCACCATGCCCCTGCACCCGCCCGGACGCAACTACCTCGAAACGCTCAAGGAAGACCGCGAAGCCATCATCATGGCCGACCGCTTGGGTTATACCGAGGCCTATGTGGGCGAGCACACCACCGACCTGGCAGAGACGATTCCATCGTGCCTGATGTTCCTCTCCACCCTGGTGCATGCCACGTCCAAGATCAAGCTGGGCACCGGCACGCTCAACCTGCCCAACGGCCATCCGGCCGCCTTCGCGGCCAACGTCGCCATGCTCGACAACCTGCTCGAAGGCCGCTTCATCGTCGGTATCAGTCCGGGCGGCCTGCCGTCCGATATGGAGGCCTTCGAGAACCTCGATCGCGACCGCAAGGCGATGTTCCTCGAATGCATCAACCACATGATCGCCATCTGGACCGGCGATGCGCCGTACGACCTGAAGGGCCAGTTCTGGAACATCTCGACCCAGCGCACCCTGATCAGCGAGATCGGCCAGGGGACCATCCTCAAGACTTTCCAGCGCCCACACCCGCCCATCGTCATCACTGCGGTAGAGCCGTTCTCGGCCGGTGTCACGGCGGCGGCAGCGCGCGGCTGGGAGCCGATCTCCGCCAATTTCCTGTTGCCGCAGTGGGTGAAATCGCACTGGGGCAAGTACGTCGCCGGCTGCGAACAGGTCGGACGCCCGGCCGACCCCGCCAACTGGCGCGTGGCCAAGACGGTGTTTGTGTGCGAGGACGGCCACGTGGCGCAGTCGTATGGAAAGGGAGATGCAAGTCCGTATCGCTTCTACTACAAGCAATTGCTGCACAAACTGCGCAAGGCCGGGCGCACCAATCTTTTCAAGCACGCCCGTGACGCGCCGGACGAATCAGTCACCCTCGACGGCGTGGTCGATGATCTGGTCATCGCCGGTACGCCGGAGGAAGTGGCAGAACGGATCATGGCCTTCCGCGAGAAGACCGGCGATTTTGGCACCCTGCTCTATTGCGGCACCGACTGGGCCAATCCGGCACTGGGCAAGCGTTCGATGGAACTGCTGGCCGAGAAGGTGATGCCGATGGTCAACCGGATGATCGGGAAACAGCAGGCGGTGGTGGCGTAGCAATTTGCGTGGAGGGGATGGTTGGTGGAACGCGGGTGCCCCTCACCCCGGCCCTCTCCCCGCATGCGGGGCGAGGGAGACCAACTTCCGTCGGCGTGAAACTGGCCTTCAAGCGGCGACAGCGGCGATTTCTTCGAAGGTACGCACGCAGTTGCGGCCGCCTTTCTTGGCGGCATACAGGGCCTGGTCGGCGTGGTCGATCAACTGCGCCGGATCGGTCATGTCGAGGTCGAACAACGAGACCCCGAAGCTTGATGTGATCTTGAGGCCGGGCGTGGTGCGCACGGAGGCGCCGGCGCGGGTTTCGACGTCGCCGCGCAGGCGCTCGGCCACCGCGCAGGCCTCTTCCAGCCCGACCCCGGGCAGGATGATGCAGAACTCCTCGCCGCCGTAGCGCGCCAGGATGTCCTGGTCGCGTAGCGCCCCGCCCAGCTTTTGCGCGGTCGCCTGCAGCACCTGGTCGCCCACGGCATGGCCGTGCTTGTCATTGAACGACTTGAAATGGTCGATGTCGGTCATGATGCAGCACAGCGCCAGGTCCCGTTCGCGCGCTTCGACAAACAGGGTGTTGAGCTTGTCGAACAGGGCGCGCCGGTTGAAGCACCCGGTCAGCGGATCACGCGTGGACAGACGCAGCAGCTCCTCGTTCTTCGCTTCGATCTCCAGCTTGCTGCGGGTGAGTTCGGCCATCGAGGTGAGAAGCTCGCTGTTGAGCTGGTCCAAGTGGGTGACGTTGTCGAAGGTCACCAGACACCCGCGCACCTTGCCCGGCCCGTCCTGGATCGGCGAGCAATTGGCGATGACGCGGATGGCGGCGCCCGCCGGGTCGTG
>JAYVST010000525.1:0-6694 GCA_043775255.1 Burkholderiales bacterium | reverse complement strand
TCCGGGCGCAACTCGGCCGACGGCGGCCGCGTGATGATGCGTTCGGGGATCACCGGTGAAATCGTGTTGCGGTAGGCGCACAGGCGGTACACCAGGGTCTTGGCAATGTCCTTGATGACGGCGAAGCCGCCGGCCATATCGCCGTACAGCGTGCAATAACCCACCGCCATTTCGCTCTTGTTGCCGGTCGTCAGCACGATGGAACCATGCTTGTTCGACAGCGCCATCAGGAGCGTGCCGCGGATGCGCGCCTGCAGATTTTCCTCGGTGGTGTCCGGCTTCAAACCAGCGAAATCCTGCGCAAGCGCGCCTTCGAAGGCGTCATATATCGGCTTGATCGCGATTTCATCGTAGCGCACGCCCAAGCGGGCGACCATTTCGCGCGAATCGATCCACGATATGTCGGCGGTGTATTGCGAAGGCATCATCACCGCGCGCACGCGCTCGGGCCCGAGTGCGTCGCAGGCGAGCGCCAAGGTCAGCGCGGAATCGATGCCGCCGGACATTCCGATGATGGCGCCGGGAAAGCCGTTCTTGCCGATGTAGTCGCGCACGCCCATCTTGAGCGCCTCGTACACCTGCGCTTCGACCGAGGGCTCGGGCGCCACGCTGCCGCCTGAAATGGCGCCGCCATCCACAGTCACCGTCGCGACACACTCCTCGAACATCGGCAGGCGCGCGCGCAGTTCACCGGCCGCATCCAGCGCGAAGGAACTGCCGTCGAAGACGATTTCGTCCTGGCCACCTACGTTGTGCGCGAACACCAGTGGCAGGCCGGTTTCGGATACGCGGCGGCGCATCCATTCGACCCGTTCGCCGGTCTTGCCCATGTGGAAGGGCGAGGCGTTGATGACCAGCAACGCCTGGGCGAGCGCGGCCTTGCAGTCGCGCGCCGGCTCGGGGAACCAGGCATCCTCGCAAATGAGCAGGCCGAAGCGCACGCCACCGGCCTCGAATACCAGCGCTTGCTTGCCCGGCGTGAAATAGCGCTTCTCGTCGAACACCTGGTAGTTGGGCAATTCGCGCTTGGCATAGGTGGCCAGCACGCGTCCGTCGCCCAGCACGGACGCCGCGTTGTGACGCTGCTGGATGGTGATCGACCGGGTGCGGTCGTCGCCGCCGGACGGGTGGCCCACCACCACGCGCAGCCCGGCCAAAGGCGCCAGATCGGCCGCCAGTGCGTGCAGGTGCGTCATGGTCGCCTCCATGAAGGCGCGTCGCATCACCAGGTCCTCCGGCGGGTAGCCGGTCAAGGCCAGTTCGGGCGTGAGCAGGACGGCGGCGCCCTGCGCATGGGCCGTAGCGGCAGCATCGGCGATGCGCCGCCGGTTGCCGGCCAGGTCGCCGACGGTGAAATTGAGTTGCGCAATGGCGACTTTGACGGGCATGACGCTAAAATCGGGAACAGGGAGAGAGAAGAACAGCCGACACGAATTATCTCACCCATCTCCCCCGCCCTTGACTACCCTGAAAATCATCGATTCCCTGCGCGCGGTCGATCCCGCGCAGTGGGATGCGCTCGCCGACGGCCATCCGCTGCTTTCGCATGCGTTTCTGCACGCCTTGCATGAAACCGGCTGCGCTGCGGAGAAGGCCGGCTGGACGCCGCAATACGTTTCTCTGTGGGACGGCAAGCGCTTGAGCGGCGCCATGCCGCTCTATGTAAAGATGCACTCCTACGGCGAGTACGTGTTCGACTGGGCCTGGGCCGACGCCTACCAGCGCCACGGGCTCGACTATTACCCGAAGCTCTTGTCGGCGATTCCGTTCACGCCCTGCACCACCGCGCGCCTGCTGGCGCAGGACGACGCCGGCCGCAAAGCCTTGGTCGAGGCGGCGTTGCGGGTCGGCGCCACGGCAGAGGTTTCCTCCCTGCACGTGTTGTTCCCTGCCGAGCGTGAGGAAGCACTATTGGGCGAGGCGGGGATGATGCCGCGCAACACGGTGCAATTCCACTGGAAAAACCGCGCTTATGCCGATTTCGACGCCTTTCTGGCCACTATGTCGCATGACAAGCGCAAGAAAATCAAGCAGGAACGCCGCAAGGTGCGCGACGCTGGCGTCACCTATCGCTGGGTGCGCGGGGCCGACATCACACCTGACCTTTGGCGCTTTTGGACCCGCTGCTACAGCCACACCTATCGCGCTCACCATTCGACACCCTACCTGAACCTGGCGTTTTTCGAACGCATCGGCGCCACCATGCCGCAGCACCTTCTCCTGGTTGTGGGCAGCATGGGCGGCGACGACGTCTGCGCGTCGCTTTGCATTTACGACCGCGCCACGCTCTATGGGCGCTATTGGGGTGCACTGGGCTACACCCCTGGCCTGCATTTCGAGACCTGCTATTACCAGCCGCTGGAATTCTGCATTCACGAGGGCATCGCCACTTTCGAAGGCGGCGCGCAGGGCGAGCACAAGCTGGCGCGCGGCTTCCTGCCGGTGACGACCAGTTCATTCCACTGGCTCAAGCAGCCGCAGTTCGCCGACGCGGTGGACAACTTCCTCAAGCGCGAATCCGCCGGCATCCACCGCTATGTCGACGAACTCAACGAACACAGCCCGTTCAAGGAAAACGCGAAGACGCCCTCGGGCAGCGCTGAAAACGTGTGAAGATTTCGTAGCGAGCGCACCAAGGCAGGGGCGGGCGGCATAGCCGACCTCGCGTACGGCAAGCAGCGCAGGCCCGAGATCGGGTCGCATGGCAGAAAGATTCACAATCTGCACGGCGCCGGTACCCGGAACATGTACACCGGATCGCGGTCGAAGCGTTATGTGCGGGTCGCCGCAGCTCCCGCGCAGGTCCCACGCAGGTCCCACGCAGGTCCCGTCGATAGAGGAGAACGCAACATGCAACTGGTGAAATTGTCGGCTGTCGTCGCCGCAGCCCTGCTGCTGGCGGCTTGCGCCTCTGGCGGGCCGCCGCCGGGCAGCGTGCAGCGCCTCAGCCCGGAAGAACTCGCGCGCATCCGGCCGGTGGCAAAACCGGTGGTCGGGCTGGAAGAGATCATCGCCCGCAGCAAGACGGGCGCGACGCCTGACGCCATCATCGCGCGCCTGGCCGAAACGGGCACCGTGCACGTGTTGACCAGCGCGCAAATCGTCGAATTGTCGCGCCAGGGCGTGGACCAGAAAGTCCTCGACTTCCTGGCCGAAACCCAGGAAAAAGCGCGTCAGGCCTCCCTGGTCACGCAGTTGGCCGACCGCGACGCCCAGGCCGCCGCCGCGCTTGAACAGGAGCGCCAGCGCCGACTGGCGTTGCAACACCAGTACAACAACTGGCAATGGGGCTTCGCCTACGGCCCCTGGGGCCCGCGTTATGGCATCGGTTGGGGGCGCGGCTACTACCACGACCCGTTCTACCGGCCCTGGCGGCGCTGGTAGCGCAGCGCCGGTTCAGGCCAGCGCCACGCTCACGCGCCGGTTCTGCCGGCCCTTGCTCTCGATCTTCGTCACCACCACCGGGCCGATTTCGGCGATATTGGCCACGTGGGTTCCCCCGCATGCCTGCAGGTCGATGCCTTCGATGCAGAGCAGGCGCACCCGCCCCGTGCCGACCGGCGGCTTGACCGACATGGTCTTGACCAGTTCCGGGCGCGCCAGCAGTTCCGCGTCGTCCACCCATTCGGTTCGCACCGCAGCACCGGTGCGAATGAGCGCATTGAGTCGTGCCTCGATGTCGGCCTTGTCGAGCCGCTCGCCCTGCAGGTCGAAATCGAGCCGGCCGGAATCCTCGCGCACGCTGCCGCCATTGACCGGGCCGGGCACCACTGCGGTGAGCACATGCAGACAGGTATGCATGCGCATGAGACGGTGGCGGCGCGCCCAGTCGATGGCGACGCGCACCGGCGTTCCGGGCGGCGGCAGCGCGGCGCCGGGCGCCACGCAATGCACGATGCCGCCCCCGTCGGCCGTGCGGCGCGTGTCGATGACTCGGGTTTCGCCACCCTCCCAGGCAATCACGCCGGTGTCGCCAGGTTGCCCGCCGCCCATCGCATAGAAAATAGTGTCGGTCAGTTGCAGGCCCGACGCATCGGCGGCGATCATGACCGATGCCGCCTCGCGCAAATAGGCGTCCTCGCGAAACAGTTCGCGCGTCAGCATCCCAGCGCGCCCGCCAGTTCGCGGAAATCGCGCACGTTGAAATCGAAGCGCTTCTCGTAGCCGGCATCGTAGTTCCCGGCGGCACGCACGGCCGCGCCGAATTCGAGCGGGCGCGGCACGAAACATGTCATCAGGCCGGCCTTCCTGGCGCCGTCCAAGTCGTTCTTGTGCGCCGCCACCAGCATCACCTGCGCCGGCTTCAGGTCGAGAAAGCGCGGCGCCGACAGGTAGGTCTCACGATCCGGCTTGTAGTGCCGCACCCATTGCGCCGAGAACACCAGGTCCCACGGCAGACCGGCAAATTTCGCCATGTTGGTCAGGAGCGCCACATTGCCATTCGACAGGCTGCCGATAATGTGGTGCGTCTTCAACCGCTTCAGACCCGCCACCGCATCCGGCCATGCCTTCAGGCGGTGCCACATGGTGTTGATCAGTTTCAGGTCGGTCGCTTTGATGGACCGCCTGGGGGTGCCGTTCAGGTACGCGGGCAACAGAGCCTTAAGCGCCATCATGTGCAGGTCATCGAGGTAGGTCCACGGCAATTCGCCGTTGCGTACCTTCTGCATGTTGGGCTGGTAGGCGCCGCGCCACGTATCGACCAGACCCTCCCAGTCGATAGTCCAGCCGCGCGTCGCGTTCAAGGCCCGCCCCTCGCCGATGATGCTGCCGCGCCAGTCGACGCAGGTGCCGAATACGTCGAACACGAGGGCCTTGGGATTGCTTTTTGTCATGGTGTCCTGGGTGAATTGACGGGGACCGCCATGATGCGTCAAAGCGCGCGCCACAACAAGACCGACGTGCGGCGCCAATCACACATGCAGGGCGAAGACGAATGCCAATGAAGTGAATGCGGCTCGCAGCGCGGGTTGCGGGCCGCTGGAAGGGCAGTGCGTCAGGCGGCCTTTTTCAGCGCGGGCGCGAACATCGTCTCCATCTCGCGGCGCACCTTGTAGGCCGGCAATGATTCGTCGATCGCCACGTCTGCCCAGGTGAGGCTCTGGCCTTTCTTCACTGGCCGCACCACCTTGACCTCATGTGCGAGACCCAACGGCAGTCCGCCGACGGCATGCGATTTCTCGGCCTGGAACAGCTTGCCCCACACCGTGTAACCGCCCTCGCCGTCGAGCATTTCACCGGGCTGCAAATCTCGCTTGGCCGTGGCCACCACGTCGGCGTTCCAGCAGATGGCGGCGCCGGTGGATTCGCCGCGCACCGCAACGGACGCCACTGAGATGCCCACTTCCAGTCCGATCAAATGCCAGCGCTTGTAGAGGCACGCGTAGCGCCCCGAGGGGTCGGTGCGCAGCATGTATTCCTTGAAACAGTTGCGAATGTATTCGGTCTCGCCTTCGAACACCACGAAGACCCCGAAACGGATGTCGTAGGGAATCGCGCGTCCGTCCTTTTCCAGGGACGAGACCACCTCCACCTGACCCTTGGCGTGCAGGACACCGCCCTCTGAAATTGGACGGCATACATACGGGATATCGTCCACCGAGGCAGGCGGATAAGTCAGGCCATCGGGCGGCGCGATCAGGCCGGTGGCATTGCATATTGCAGTGCTTTCGATCGACGGCTTAGAGCCGTCGAGGAAGGAGTTGAACATTTTCGGGTTGAGACCGCCGATGCGCGCGGTTTCGGGCGAAAGGCCGTAGTGGCCCCACACCGTTTCCGGTGTCGATTCGGAAAAGTGCGGCAGCCACTTGTGGCCACGGCCGGCCGCCACCACCGCGAAACCGGCGGTGCGTGCCCAGTCGACGAGATCGCAGATCAGAGCGGGCTGGTCACCGTAGGCCAGGCTGTAGACCACGCCAGCCGCAGCCGCCTTTTTAGCCAGTAGCGGCCCGCAAAACGCGTCCGCCTCGACGGTCACGTTGACCACATGTTTGTGTGCGGCGAACGCAGCCAAGATGTGCTCGACCGCCGCCACCGGATTGCCGGTACATTCGACGATGATCTCGATCTGCGGATGATCGACCAGCGCCCGCCAGTCGTCGGTCACGAATGTGTTGCCGTGTGCGATCGCGTCGGCGAAAGAGGTCGCCGCCGACTGTGCCTTAGACCAGCCCACGCGCTCGAGATTGGCGCGCGCGCCGGCCGGATTGAGATCGGCAATGCCCACCAGATGGACCCCCGGCGTCTTTGGAATCTGTGCCAGGTACATCGAGCCGAACTTGCCGGCGCCGATGAGGCCGATGCGAACGGGCTTGCCTTCAGCCTGGCGTTTCATGAGTTTCGAGTAGAGGTTCATATTCAGTTCCGCAGGGCCGTCCCGAGGGACAAAAACGCCCCTTCGAAGGGCAGCGCGCAAAGTAAGCGTGGAGGACCTTTCATTTCATGCTGCCTCTTTCCAGAGACCGACAAGTTCCTCGGCCGGCGTGCCGTTCTTCCATGGCGTATCCACCGGGTAGTCCCGCAACAGGCAATCGTCTGGCAGGCAGACGATCGGCTCGAACTGACGATGGGCGATATAGCCCGGACGCTTGAACCTGCGGATGTGGTTCGACACCGCGCACAGCGAAAGGTACACGTTGACGCGATTCCATGGCGAGAGATTGGACGTCGACGCATGCACCAGGCAGCCGTGGAA
>JAYVST010000524.1:0-2778 GCA_043775255.1 Burkholderiales bacterium | reverse complement strand
GCCAGCATGGCGGCCAGGCGCGGCCCGTCCGCCGGCAGAATCCGTAGCGAGGCGGTGGCGAACGCCGGTTTGGCGCCCCAATACGCGTCATTGCGCGCCAGTTCAACCCGGTCGCCGCGCTTGAACGCGACCAGCCGGAACGGCCCGGTTCCGGCGATGACAGGTTTGCCGTCGGGCGCAATCCGTGCTGCGTTGAAGTCTTCCGTCGTGGCCGCCTGGGACTTGCGACTGATGATGAAAATCGAATTGAGGTCGTAGGGCAACATCGCGTAGGGCGTGGCCGTGCGAAACACCACCCCGCTTGGCTGGACCACCTTCATCTCCACGATGGCCTTGGTGAAGGAGCCGAACTGGCCACCGGATTTTTCCGCGGCGCGCGCCCGTTCGATCGAGGCGATGACGTCCTCCGGCACCAGCTCCGAGCCGTCGTGGAAGCGCACCCCGCGGCGCAGCCGGAATTCCCAGGTGGTTTTGTCGACGGCCTTCCAGGTCTCCGCCAGACCGGGCGCCAGGCGCGCGTCCGCATTGACGTGCGTCAGGGCTTCATACACGTGCCAGAGCGCGTTGTTGTTGGAGCCGATGTTGATGTGGTGCGGATCGAGCGAGGTGATGTCGGCGGCGAGGCCGATGCGCAGGTTGGTGCCCTGGGCGGCCACGCAGGCCGGCAGAAGGGCAATCAAGAGCAGTCGAAACAACATGGCGGCGGAGTCCATGGAATGGTGATCGGATGCGGGAATTGTTGCACAGGTCCGCGAGCGGTCATGGCGCTGCCGCGAGTCGACCAGCGCACCGGGCGCGCCGCGCCATGTGATTTAATGCAGCCCATGCAAACCGCTTTCCGCACCGTCGCCCTGGTCGGCAAATACCAAAGCCAGGGAATCGCCGAGCCGCTGGTGGCAATTGCCGGATTTTTGAAGGAGAGCGGCTACCACCCGATCGTCGAAAAGGACACCGCCGAGAATATCGGCCTGACCGGCCATGCCACTGCGTCGATCGACGAACTGGGCGAGCAGGCGGACTTGGCCGTCGTCGTCGGCGGCGACGGCACCATGCTGTCGGTGGCGCGCATCCTGGCGCCGCACGGCGTGCCGCTGGTCGGGGTCAACCAGGGGCGCCTGGGCTTCATGACCGACATCGCGCTGAAGGACACGCAAACGGCGCTCAAGGCCATCCTCATCGGCGAATACGACGCCGAGGAACGGCATATCCTGCAAGGCACGGTCACCCGCCACGGCCAGGTGCTACTCGACACGCTGGCACTGAACGATGTGGTGGTCAGCCGCGGCGCCATCGGTGGCATGATCGAACTCACCGTCTCGATCGACGGCAAGTTCGTCTATAACCAGCGCGCCGACGGCCTCATCATCGCCACCCCGACCGGTTCGACCGCCTACGCGCTCTCGGCCAACGGACCGATCCTGCATCCAAACCTGCCGGCGATCGTGCTCGTGCCGGTGGCGCCGCATGCCCTGTCGAACCGGCCGATCGCGCTGTCGGATGATTGCGAGGTCGAACTGACCCTGACGCGCGGGCGCGATGCCGGCGCGCATTTCGACGGTCAGGCCCATATCTCGCTGTTCGACCGCGACCGCATCAAGGTGCGCCGGTCGCAGCACAAGATCCGCCTGCTCCATCCGCGCGGCTACGACTACTTCCGCATGCTGCGCGAGAAACTGCACTGGAGCTCGTTGCCGCCTGCCCAATAGGGCCGTGGCGACAGGATTCCCGGAAGTCAGACCCAAGTGCTGCGCTTTCTCACCGTCCGCGATTTCGTCATCGTCGAGGCGCTCGAACTGGATTTTGCTGCGGGGTTCACCGTGCTTACCGGCGAGACCGGCGCCGGCAAGTCGATCCTGATCGATGCCTTAGCGCTCGCCTTGGGCGAGCGGGGCGACGCGGGCGTAGTGCGGCAGGGGGCGCGGCAGGCTGAGATCAGCGCCGATTTCGACGCCCCTGCGGCGCTGACGGTGTGGCTGGCCGAACATGAACTCGCCGGCGAAGAGGGGGCGTGCATCCTGCGCCGCGTGATCGATGCCGCCGGGCGCTCGCGCGCGTTCATCAATGGCCGCAGCGCCACGCTGGCGCAACTGCGCGAAGCGGGGGAGTTCTTAGTCGACATCCATGGCCAGCACGCGCACCAATCGCTGGCACGCGGCGAGGCGCAGCGCGCACTGCTCGACGGACATGGCGGCCTGGCGGCGCAGGCGGTGGCCGTGCGCGAAGCGTTTGCGCGGCTGCGCCATTTGCGCGAAGCGCTGGCTGCGGCCGAGAACGACGCCCGCCGCATCACCGATGAACGTGACCAGACCGCCTGGCGTCTGGAAGAACTCGATCGCCTCGCGCCGGGAGAAGGGGAATGGGACGCAGTCCAGCGCGAGCATACGCGGCTGGCCAACGCGGCCACTTTGATTGAAGGGGTGGAAGCCGCCAGTCAGGCCTTGGTCGAGTGCGAGGGAGCGGTTCTTTCGGTCCTGGCCGGGGTGTCGGCGCGCCTTGCGAGCCTGGCCGAATATGATCCGGCGTTGCGCAACGTGCTGGAGCTGGTCGATCCGGCGCGCATCCAGATACAGGAGGCGGGACGCGAGCTGTCGCAATACCTGCGCCGTGCCGATCTCGATCCGCAGCGTTTGGCCGAGGTTGCCGCACGGGTAGAGGCGTTGCACGGCGCAGGTCGCCGCTTGCGCCTGCCACCGGCGGAATTGCCGGCGCAACGGGTGCGCCTGCGGGCACAGCTGGAGGAACTCAAACTTGCTGCCGATACCGACGCCCTCAAAGCGG
>JAYVST010000523.1:0-2562 GCA_043775255.1 Burkholderiales bacterium | reverse complement strand
GGCGACAAGCACAACCGCACATACAAGCGCAGCAGCAAGGGAATTGTTCATTTGAGTCGTCACCCGAATATGGGCACTTCGCCCGTTATCCGGCAAACGAGTCGGGTGGCTGGTTTATTCCACCCTGACACACTCGTTGAAGCTTCGGGAAGACGCCGAAAACTGCCCTATTTCGGGTTGCGCCTGAATTCGTCGATCGCCTTCGACAGGGACGCGACCTCTTCGCAACCGCTGCCACAGATGCGCTCTAAGCGCGTCAACTGGCCTTCGGCCAATTTCAGGTTGCCGCGCAACAGGTACGCGTGGCCCATGTATTCGGTAGCGCCGCGATGCTGTGGGTTCAATGTCAGCGCCGTGCGGTAGTGACGCATAGCCAATTCCCAGTTGCCGTCGTTGCGGTTGGCATAGCCTAAGTAGTTCTGGATGTTGGCATTGCCCGCGTCGCGCTTTGCGGCACTGGAGAACAACTCGATGGCCCGCTTCCAGTCGCGCGCATCGATCGCGGCCTTTCCGGCGACATAGTCGGCGTCCAAGGCCGGCGCCGGCTGGGCCTTGGGCGCATCCTTCGAATCGGGCTTGGGTTCAGGCTTGGGCGCGGGCTTGGGTGCGGGTTTGGGCGCGGGCTCATCCGTTCCGACGGCATGACAGAAGGTCGGCGCGGCAGCCAGAGCGAGGGCGACTAGCGCGGCTGAAATCGAGAAAGTGCGCATGAAAGGCTCCGTGGTGAAAAGGAATCGTCCGAAAAATCGGGCTGGAAAACGATACGTTCGACAACTCTGCACGTAAATTTCGATACGGCGTGCGATCCGGATGCCTTAGACTTTACGCCCTACAACGCGGTATTTCACCAAAAACCGGAGCAAGAGTCATGTTCGACCGAGTGTTTTCTACCAGCACGGTGCTGGTTTCGGGGGGTAGCAGTGGTATCGGTCTGGCGATTGCCAAGGCGTTTCGAGCCGCCGGCGCCCAAGTAACCGTCACCGGCCTTACCGATGACGAGTTGGGCGAAGCGCGCGGCGCGGGACTGACTGCCGTCGCCCTCGATGTGGCCGACCTCGCCGCCTGCCGGCGCCTGATGGCCACCTTCGACGCGCTCGACGTGCTGGTCAATTGCGCGGGAATGATCCGGCGTGCCAATGCCGAACATGACCCGGAGGTGTTCGCCCAGGTGATCGATGTCAACCTCAACGGCACCCAGCGCCTGTGCGCACTGGCGCGCCCGTTGCTTGCGAGAAGCAAGGGTTCGATCGTCAACACAGCGTCCATGCGCAGTTTTTCCGGTGCGGCCATCACGCCGGCCTACAGCGCCAGCAAAGGGGCGGTGATGCAGTTGACCAAATCGCTTGCCATCGCCTATGCCGACGATGGCATCCGGGTCAACGCGATTGCCCCCGGATGGGTGGCGACGGCCCTGACCCGGCCCTTGCGCGAGAACGCGGAGGCCAGCCGTGCCGTGATCGAGCGCACCCCGCTCAAGCGTTGGGCTGAACCGGACGACATGGCCGGCCCGGTCCTGTTTCTGTGTTCCCCGGCGGCGGCATTCGTCACCGGCGTGATTTTGCCGGTGGATGGCGGATACCTGGCGATGTAGCGCCGATCAGGCCACGAATATGCCGGGTTATCGCGCCATGCGCGGCAGCGCCGGACGGTATAACGAAAGTCCGGCATCTGGCGTCCATATTTTCATGAAAAGCAGATAGTTCCGGTCTTTCGACGGGAATCCGCAGCAACCCTGCCGTGATCTGTGCGGCGCGGTGGCAGTAGATTCCTTTTTTGAGTCGCCAATCGATTTCTGGAGGGGAATGCGATGAACGATTCGTCCAGGCGCGGCTGCGTGCCTTGCGCGTGGCGATTCTCCGCCTTGGGCTCGCCCTTGGCGCGTGCTCTGCTGCGGCTTGCAGCCGTCATGCTGTGTGCGGGCGGTGCGCTGGCGCAGGCGCAGGCCCAGGCGCAGGCCCAGGCGCAGGCCCAGGCGCCTGCACCAGCACCAGCACCAGCCCCGGCCGTGGCGTTTTTCTATGGGGCCAATCCGCCCCTGGGCGAACTCGCTGCCTTCGACATCGCCGTAGTCGAGCCGGACCATGTTCCCGATCCCAAGCCATGGCGGCGCGAGGCCGCCAACGGGGCGTCGGAATTGTTCGCCTATGTGTCGTTCGGCGAAATCGAACCCACGCGGGCCTATTTCAAGGCCGTGCCGGCGGGCATCCTCAAGGGGGAAAACCAGGCCTGGGGCAGTTCGGTGGTGGACCAGACCGCTGCGACCTGGCCGACGTTTCTCATCGAGCGGATCATGGCCCCTCTGTGGGAGCGCGGCTATCGCGGATTCTTCCTCGATACGCTGGATTCCTACCACCTGATCGCCAAAACACCCGAGGCGCGCGCAGTGCAGGAAGCGGCGATGATCGCCACGCTCAAGGCCGTGCGCGAGCGCTTCCCGGGCATCCGTCTGATCTTCAATCGCGGCTTCGAAATCCTTCCGCAAGTCAGGGAGATGGTGACCGCAGTGGCGGCGGAATCCCTGTTTCGCGGCTGGGACCAGGCGAACAAGCGCTATCGCGAGGT
>JAYVST010000522.1:0-1645 GCA_043775255.1 Burkholderiales bacterium | reverse complement strand
CGCGCCGGCGCGGGCATGCGCATGCAGTACGGGCTGGCGAAATCGCTCTATGGCGAATACCCGCCGCACGCGGGCATCAACTATGTGTGGGACGGCAAGGCGCCGTTAGGCGCCATGGTGCCGAACGCATACACCGCGCGCGCGATGATGTTCGTGGTCGAATCCGGGGCCAAACGGGTGGGCGAGTGGGTCACCGTCGAGCGCAACGTCTATGAGGACTACAAGCGCGCGTTCAAGGAAGAGCCGCCGCCGGTGTCAGGCATTGCCGTGATGACCGATACCGACCAGACCGGAGAGTCGGCGACGGCGTGGTACGGCGATATCGTTCTGCAGCGCGCTAGTAAAGCGTCGCCTTGACCTTCTCGGGCTGTTCACGATCGTAGGCGTCTGCATCGATGGCCGCTTGCGACAGTGTCGAGAGCATGGTGCCGGTGCTGGGCAGGGCGTCGAGGTCGCCGATCAGGGTCACGTTTACACTCATGTTGCCTCCTTTCGCCTGCGCTTTATGGCGTCATGCCGGTGGCGACCGGGCGCGACGGATCCGCGCACCATTCGCTCCATGATCCGACGTAGAGCTTCGCACCGGACAGCCCGGCCAGTTCCATTGCGATCAGGTTGTTGCAGGCGGAAACGCCGGAGCCGCATTGGTGCACCACCTGTGCGCTCGGCAGGTCACCCAACAGGCCCTTGAATTCGGCCCTGAGAGTCTCCGGGCTCTTGTAGGTGCCGTCGGAATTCAGGTTGTTCTTGCCGAAACGCGACAGCGCGCCGGGGATGTGGCCGGCGACGGGATCGATGGCCTCGGAGGCGCCCATGTAGCGCTCCACGGCGCGTGCGTCCACCACCTGCAAGTCGGGCCGGCCGAGATTGGCGACGATGGCCTCGACCGTGACGCGCATGGACTCGTCGGGCGTCCCGCTGAACACCGTCGGGCGCGCTGCAGGCACGGCCGCGCTGATTTCACGTCCTTCGGCTTTCCATTTTCCCAGGCCGCCGTCGAGCACGGCGACGTTCTTGTGACCAAGCCAGCGCAGCGTCCACCACACCCGCCCCGCATAGTTGTTCTGCGCACTGTCGTAGGCCACCACCTGGCGTCCGGCGCCGACGCCGAGTCGGCCAAATACGGCATTGAGCGCTTCCGGCGTCGGCAATGGATGCCGTCCGTTGCCGCCTGTCTTGACGCCGGCCATGTCGTCCTCCATCGAGACGAAATGCGCACCGGCGATGTGTTCCTTCGCATAGGCCTGGCGGCCGAAGGCATGGTTGAGCAGATCATGCTGGCAATCGAGGATGATCCAGTCAGGATCGGCCAGGTGTTGCCGCAGCAGGTCGGTCGATACGATGGTGGTGTGCATGGCGGTGGTTCCGGTGCGAGTTGATTGGCGGAATTTCAATACACGGCCGGGAGATGGCTGCGCAGGAATTCATGAAAGTGCTGCATGCCGTCCTCCATTGGCGACTGGTAGGGCCCGACTTCATTGATGCCTTGGCGCATGAGCGCGCCGCGTCCGGCGTCCATGCGCAGTGCGATCTCGTCGTCCTCCCTGGCCGTTTCCATGTACGCGGCCTGTTCGGCCTCGACGAATTCGCGCTCGAACAGGACGATTTCCTCGGGGTAGTAGAACTCGACCACATTGGTGGTCGC
>JAYVST010000521.1:0-5911 GCA_043775255.1 Burkholderiales bacterium | reverse complement strand
TGGCGCGGGGCAGTACTTCACGCCGCGCGCGCTGATCGAGGCGATGGTGGCGTGCATGCGCCCAGAGCCGATGAAGAGCATCGCCGATCCGGCCTGCGGTACCGGCGGATTTTTCCTCGGTGCGTACAACTGGTTGACCCGGCCGGGCGCCAAACTGGACAAGCGCCAAAAAGAGTTTCTGCGCGACAGGACCTTCCACGGCAACGAGATCGTGCCGAACACGCGCCGCATGTGCCTGATGAATCTGTTTCTGCACAATATCGGCGAGCTCGATGGCGAACCGGCGGTGGAGCGGTCGGATGCGCTCATCAGCGAGCCCAAACGCAAAGTGGACTACGTGCTGGCTAATCCGCCCTTCGGCAAGAAGAGCAGCATGACCATCACCAACGAAGAAAGCGAGGAAGACCGCGACGCGCTCACCTATGAGCGGCAGGACTTCTGGGAAACCACCTCCAACAAGCAGCTTAACTTTTTGCAGCACATTGTCAGCATGTTGAAGGTGGACGGCAGTGCGGCGGTGGTGCTGCCGGACAGCGTGCTTTTCGAAGGTGGCGCTGGCGAGAAGATCCGCTAGCAGCTCCTGGAGAACTGCGATGTGCACACCGTGCTGCGCCTGCCCACCGGCATTTTTTACGCGCAGGGTGTGAAGGCCAACGTGGTGTTTTTCGATGCCGCGCCGAAGGACGGCCACGTACACACCAGGGGCGTGTGGTTCTACGACCTGCGCACCAACAAGCACTTCACGCTGAAAACCCGCACGCTGAAGCCGGAGGATCTACAGGACTTCATCGCCTGCTACCACCCGGAAAACCGGCATGAGCGCCGCGAGTCGGAGCGCTTCAAGTACTTCAGCTATGAAGAGTTGATGGCGCGCGACAAGGCCAGCCTGGATATTTTCTGGCTCAAGGACGACAGCCTGGAAAACCTGGATGACCTGCCGCCGCCGGAGGTGTTGCAGCAGGAAATCATCGACCACCTTGAGGCGGCGCTGGCGTCGTTCCGGGACGTGGCGGCGGGGTTGCAGCGGTAACGCTTTGTTCCCGCTGGATGCGTCAATTTTTACGCGGGACGCGAGTTCCTGCGGCAACAGGTCGACGATGACGACTCGTCGGCTCAAGCCGCCAGCAGTTGGGGAGCCGACAACTGCATGTCTATGTGCACGGAATCGAAGGGGCATTCGACGCCGCCTCGTTCCGTACGCTCCACCAGGCCAAGAGTCGCCAACACCTCGACATCGTCATGAACACGCCGAATGTCGCGCGCGACGCGGCGCGCCAGGTCCCTGACCGACATTTGCCCCTGGCCCTGCAGTGCATGAACCAGCGTCCAGCGACGCTCGGTGAGCTTGCCGAAAAAGACGCCCGCGCTCTCGAAGTTAAGCACCTCGCCTTGATAGCCGCGCGCGGTGGCACGCTTGCCCGAGGCGCGAAGAGCGGTGCGCCAATCGGCATTCATCGTGATGGTCAACTTTCGCTTGCTCATGGGTCGCTCCGCGCCGCATCGACGGCGGCAATGAAATCCTCGATCAATCGTTCGACCGAGACAAAGTTGTAAGTCCGCTCTTTTCCTTTGACACGGCAGTGGTCACCCTTGCCGCGCTCATTGTCGAACCCGACCAGCCGCACGCCGCCCAACGAATACGCTGCCCTGTACTTGAAATCATGAAGGCTGGGCGGAACCGGCGTGGGCACGCGCCACACTACCAATTCGATTATTCCGCCTTCGGACGTAACATCCTTGAAGCGGGTGATGAGTCTGGCCTGCATCGGTGATCAGCATGCCCAAGTGCTTGCGTGTTGTCAATATTGTCATCAAGGCTGGGGACGGATGCGCAGCCAATTCGAAGAATGAAACCATTCGCGACCGTCGCGCTAGCGGAAAACTAAAGCTTCAACTTCCCCGCATACCCGGTCAGTTCAAGATACCCCCGCCCCACCTGCTTGCCTGCGGCGCTCACCACCACCGCACCCTCCCAGTAAAACCCGCCGGTGCTCATGCGCGCGTCGATTTCCTGGTCGTCCATCAGGGGCTGAAGCAACAACACCTCGCCGCCTGCCACTACCTCCATGGCCACCGGATAGCGGGCCTGCGATCGCGGCGAGTTCCAGGTGCGCTTAGGGGTCCAGCGCACTTCTGCGGCTTCCTTCAGCACGCGGCCGCGCGCGTCACGCCGCGCGGCGTGCGACCACAGGGTGGCGCCGTCGGCGGTGCGGATGCGAAACGCCATCAGGCTGCCGCCGTCGTCGAAGTTGATGCCGATCCAGTCCCACCCCGCGGCGCGTTCGTCTAACAGGGTGCTGGACCATTCATGGTCCAGCCAGGCGCGGCCGGTGGCTTGCCATTCGCGCCGGCCGGCGCCGCGGCCGGCGGCGACGCGGCCGTTCACCTTGAGCTGCGGTTCGCTGTAGTAGTAGCTGGCCTGCTCGGGGCGCGGGCCTTTTTGCGAATAACCGTTTTCGCCTTGCAACACCGGCGGGCCTGCGGGTGCGAATGCGATGGCCATGTCGAGGTCGCGGCCGCTTAAGCGTGCCTGATAGGCGCCGGTTTGCGCTTCGCGCACGAACGACCAGTCGCCGATGGCGACGGCGGTGTCGGTTTCGGAATAGCGCACGCCGCCGACGCCGGCGCGGGCGGAGCGCTCTTCGTGGATCAGCTTGCCGTGCTCGGGCAGGGCCAGCGCCGCGTGCGCGAACAGCAGTTGCCTGGGTGCGAAGCGGCTGGGGTTGGCATCCGCATGCCCGGTACGCGAACGGAAAAACGTGATCTGAAAACCACAGGGTTCGGCGCCCGCGCGTTCCAGCCAACCGGTGACGTACCACCACTCGGTACGAAAGCCGGGATGGGCGCCGTAATCGCGCGGAAAGATGATCGGGCGGCTTTGCAGCACTGCGTCATACGTCACCGCCGCGTCCTTGGCATGCACACGCGGCAATGCCAGCAAGGGGAGGGCGGCAATGACAGTGCGGCGCTTCACCAGTCTTCCTTCAATGAACGCAGCGGCCCTTCGCCGGTGGCGGAGCGCACGGCCAACGCGGCAGCCACCGCACCGCACAGCGCCAGGGCGACCGCGCTGGCGACGATGAGCCCGACCGGGGCGCGGGTTTCCATGGTCCAGTGGAACGACTGCGGGTTCACCCAGTGAATCAGGATGACCCCGATCACCCAGCCGGTGGCGGCACCCCACAGCGCGCCGAAGGTGGAGAGCAAGCCACCCTCGATGGCCACTTGCAGCACGATCTCGCGGGTGGAAACGCCGAGGTGGCGCAACACGCCGAATTCGCGCGCGCGCGCCAGGGCCTGCGCCGAGTAGCTGCTCGCCACACCGAACAACGCCACCACCAGCGCCGCGGCTTCAAGCAGATAGGTCATGGCGAAGCTGCGGTCGAAAATGCGCAACGACAGGGCACGCAGGTCGCTGGCGCTGCGAAACTCGGCTGCCGCCAGGGCCGGCTCGGCGGCGGCCAGCGCGGCGATCGCGGCCTCGGGGCGGGTTCCGGCCGCAAGCCACAGCGCCATGTCGTTGACGCTGGCATCACCGGTCAGGCGTTGGTAGTGCTCGCGCACCATGGTGATGGAACCATGCTGGCGCGCATAGTCGCGGTAGACACCCGCCACATGAAAGGGTGACGAGGTGATCGGCAGGCGCACGGCGCGGCCAGGGGTGAATCCGTACAGGTCCACCATACCTTCGGACACATAGATCGGGATCGCGCCGGCGGGGGTGGGCAGCGCCGGGCCGCTGAGCGGCAGACGCGCCTGCGGTGAAGCCGGGTCCACGTTGCGCGCCAGCAGCGCCACTGTGGGGCGCGCCGGGTCCAGCGAGAGTTCGACCGCGCGGGAAAATTCGGCCCGCACAACGCCGGGCAGCGCCGCGATACGCACCTGCAACGCCGGGGCGATAGACCCTTGCACCGCACTTGCGGGCACGCGGCCATACAGGTCGGCCGGCAATACCGCCTCCAGCCAGTCCGCAACGGCCAGCCGGAAACTGGCCACCATGATAACCATGGCTACCGTAAGCGCGAAGCTCGCCACCACGCCGGCGATGACGCCCGCAGCCTGGCCCGGCGCCTGCGCCACCCGCAGCAGGGCCAGCCAGAACACCGGCTGGCGCAAGCCGCGCCGGGCCAGACGACGTTGAAGCCAGGGAAACAGATGAGCAACCAGCCACGGCACGGCGGCGATCGCGCTAAGGAGCACGCAGGCGATCGCCATATAGGCCGGCACCGGCAGGCCATCCACCGCGGGCAGGGTCAGCAGGATGCCGGCGGCCGCCAGCAGCCACAGCGCGGGGCCACGGCGGGCCAGGCGAACCAGGGCCGTTTCGGATGAACCACCGCGCAGGGCTTCCGCCGGGCGCGCCGCCACGGCCTCGCGCGCCGGCAGCCAGCTGGCCGCAACACCGACGCCGATGCCCAGCAACATGAAGCCGAGCATTGCCGGCACGTCGATCACCAGTTGCGGGCGCACGCCGGAAAAGTAGCCGCCCCCGAGGTCACCGCCGAACACGGCGAGTAGTGTGTTCGCGAGGGCGAGCCCGCCGGCGACCCCGGCCACGCTGCCCACCACGGATACCGCCAGGCCCTGGGCCAGTACCGCGTTGCGGACCCATGCGTCGTCGGCGCCGAGCACCGACATCAAGGCCAGTTGCGGGCGCTGCCGCACCGCCGAGAGCGCCACCGCCGAGTACACCAGGAACGCGCCGGTGAACAGGGCCACCAGAGCCAGCACGTTGAGGTTTACCCGATAGGCACGCGAGAGGTTGCTCATGCGCTGAGTGCGTTTTTCCGGAGCGGCGATCTCCACGGTGGGGGGCAGGAGCGGCGCAAGCAAGTCCGCCACGGATTCCGCCGAGGCGCCTTCGGCGAGCCGCAAGTCGATGCGCGAAAGCTTGCCCACCGCACCGAGGCGCCATTGCGCAGCGCCGATGTCCATGACGGCCAGGCGCTGGCCCGGTGCGGCGGACACGCTGCCCGCGATGCGCAGGGTGACGGCCAGCAAGCCACTGGTGACCTGGATGGTGTCGCCCGGCCGCAGGTGATAGGCAGCTTGCGCGGCGGGCGAAAGAAAGATCGCGTCGTCGGCAAACAGCGAGGCGCCCGCACCACCGGTTTCGCCGGCCGTGGCATCCACCTGCGGGATGAGCGCCGGCGTGGCAGCGCCGGCCCGGAACACGTCGATGCCCAGCACGGTCAGGCGTTCGCGCGGGCGTTCCGGCGTCTGTTGCAGCGGGTTGCGCACCACCACGTCTACCGACACCACAGGACTCGCCGCCTCGATGCCGGCGCGGGTGGCCTGAGCCAGGACTGCGTCGAATACGTCATCGGGAAACACGCCGGCGCGCGCGGTGATCTGCATGGTCGCTTCGCCGTTGACGGTGTCGATCGCCTGCTGGAACTCCGCGAGGGCGGAGCGGTTGACAGTGAAGATCGCGGTCGCCAAAGCAATGCCGACGGCAACCGCGGCGGCAGCGGTGATCCAGCGGCCGCGCTGCGCCTGCCAGGCGGCGGCCACAAACCAGCGCAGCAAGATGATGCGGGAGGTCATGCGTGCGTAGGGAAGTCGCTTGTGCCGGCCAAAGTTTTTCAGGGCGCAGGTGCGAGGCCGCGCTGGGTGATCACCAGGCGACGATCAGCCAAGGCTGCGGTTTCAGGGGAGTGGGTCACCATCAGCAGGGTAGTGCCATTGCGCGCGCATTGGGCGAACAAAAGCTCGAGCGCCAGGTGTGCGGTGGCCGGGTCGAGGTTGCCGGTCGGCTCATCGGCCAGCACGCAGGCCGGTTGCGTTACCAGTGCCCTTGCCAGCGCCACGCGCTGGCGCTCGCCGCCGGACAGCTCACCGGGCGTATGCGTGACCCGATTCGCCAGACCAACCCGCTCCAGAATCCGCGCGGCCGCTGCCTGCGCGTCGG
>JAYVST010000520.1:0-16152 GCA_043775255.1 Burkholderiales bacterium | reverse complement strand
ACTAGATGCATGCGTTGCGACTCCACCGTGATGTGGACGCTTAAGCCTGCCGGCCCATGTCCGAACCCAGTTCCGAACCGATCATCGAAGTGGCGCGCGGCCCGGCCGGGACCACGATCGTGCCGCGCGGGCGCTGGAATGTGCAGGGCTTGTCGGCCGGCACCGGCGGCGCGGCGTCGCGGCGGCGCATCCGTGCGATCGAGGCCAACCTCGCCCTGCATGCGCAGGCGCCGGGCATGAAATGGGATCTCACCCGCGCCGACGCCTTAGACCATGTGGGCGCCCGCATGCTGTGGCAAGCCTGGGGCGGGCGCGCCCCGGAAAGCCTCGCGGCGAGCCCGCAACAGCGCCTGCTGTTCGACAACTTCGTCCACCTGGCGCCCGCGTCGGTGGAAACGGCGCGTCTCGATCCGCTCGCCGGCCTGGTGTCCTTTGGCGGCGAAATGCTGCGCTTTGTCGAGCATCTTTCCGGTTTCGTGCGCCTCCTGGGGCAGATCGCGCTCGACCTCGTGCGTTTCGCCGCCCGTCCCCAGGCCGGCCCGTGGCGCGAAATTTCCGCCAACCTCTACCGCTCGGGCGCGCAGGCGCTCGGCATCACCGCACTGGTCGGCTTCCTGATCGGCATCGTGCTGTCCTACCTGTCGGCCAAACAGTTGCAGCAGTTCGGCGCGGACGTCTTCATCGTCGATCTGCTCGGGGTGGCGATCATCCGCGAACTGGGACCGGTACTGGCGGCCATCCTCGTGGCCGGCCGTTCGGGATCGGCGATGACTGCGTCGCTCGGCGTGATGCGCGTCACCGAGGAACTCGACGCGCTCACCGTCATGGGCATTCCGCAGGGCTTTCGCCTGATCATGCCCAAGGTGGTGGCGCTGGCGATCGCCCTGCCGCTTCTGATCCTCTGGACCGATGCGGTATCGCTTCTGGGTGGCATGGTCGCGGCCAAGCTGCAACTCGACCTCTCCATGATGTTCTTTTTCGACGCCCTGCCGGGCGCGGTGAAGATCGCCAACCTGTGGATCGGCTTAGCCAAGGGCGTGGTGTTCGGCGCGCTGATCGCGCTGGTGTCGTGCCATTTCGGCCTGCGCATCGAGCCCAACACCGAAAGCCTCGGGCGCGGCACCACCAGCGCGGTGGTGTCTTCGATCACCGTGGTGATCTTGGCCGACGCGGTGTTCGCCATCGCGTTTTCCAACGTCGGCATCTGAAGCGGCGAGGGCGCTTTCACTCATGACCTGGAATGGCGAGTACGTCATCGAGATCGAAGACTTGTGGACCAAGTTCGGCGATTTCGTGGTCCATCGCGGTGTCGATCTCAAGGTGCGGAGCGGCGAAATCCTCGCCCTGGTGGGCGGGTCGGGCTCGGGCAAGACCACGCTTCTCAGGCAAATGCTGGGCCTGGAAACGCCGCACCAGGGCAGCGTTTCGATTTTCGGTCAGCGCCTCGACTCCTCCGACCGGGCCGCCCTGCAGGCGCTGCGCAACCGCTGGGGCGTGTTGTTCCAGGAGGGTGCGCTGTATTCCGCGCTGCCGGTGTTCGACAACATCGCGCTGCCCTTGCGCGAACTCAAATGCTTTTCCGAGCCCCTCATCCGCGACATCGTGCTGCTCAAGCTGCACATGGTCGGCATCGAGGCGCGCCATGCCGCCAAGATGCCCGCCGATCTCTCCGGCGGAATGGTCAAGCGCATTGCACTGGCGCGCGCGCTGGCGCTGGAACCCGAACTGGTGTTTCTCGACGAACCCACCGCCGGCCTCGACCCCGACCGCTCCGATTCCTTCGTCGCGCTCATCCGCGAACTGCATCGCGAATTGAAGCTCACCGTGGTGATGGTCACCCACGACCTCGATACCCTGTTCGAGCTGACCACCTGCGTGGCTGTGCTGGCCGACCAGAAGGTGATCGCCAACGCGCCGGTGCGCGAGGTGATCGCCATACCGCACCCGTTCATCAAGACCTTCTTCCTCGGCGAACGCGCGCAGCGCGCCATCGAGGTGATCCGCGACTACCCCTTTGTTGTATAACCGTTGACGGGCAGGAAACCGAGGCCATGGAAAATCGTTCGCACGCGCTCGCCGCCGGCATCTTCACGGTGCTGCTCGCCTTGGGCATCATCGCTGCCGCCATGTGGCTCAATCGCGATACCCACGAGCGCACCCCGTACGTGCTCACCACCACCGGATCGGTCGCCGGCCTCAATCCACAGGCGGCGGTGCGCTATCGCGGCATGGAGGTCGGCCGGGTCGAGGCGATCGAGTTCGATCGCGAGCAAGCCGGACGCATCCTGGTAAAGATCGGCATTCTGCCGACCACGCCGGTGACGTCTGCCACCTTCGCCGAACTGGGCATGCAGGGCCTGACCGGGCTGGCCTACATCCAGCTCGATACCGATCCCAAGGTCGCCAGTCCGGCGCGGCTGTCATCGACGGCGCAGGCGCCGGCGCGCATGGCGATCCGGCCGTCGATGTTCGACCGGTTCAGCGTTTCCGGCGAAGACCTGGTGGTGCGCGCTTCCACCGCCATGAACCAGGTGAACAAGCTTCTGGGCGACGACAACCAGAAGCTGCTGGTGCAGACGCTGTCGAATCTGCAGGGGCTGTCCACGCGGATCGGCCAACTGGCCGACGAGGTCAAACCCACGGCTGCGGCGATGACGAAATTGGCCGATGACGGCCGCAAGGTGCTGGCCGGGATGACGCCGGTGTTGAAAAGCACGGACGAGACTGTCATTGCCATCGGCAAACTGTCGGGCGAACTGACGCGACGCATGGATACGCTCGAGCGCGCCGCGCGAGCCGCCGAGCAGGTGGGGCAGGGGGCCGATCAGGTCGCGCGGAGCGTGACGGCGATCGAAACCCAGACCGTGCCGAAACTGAACGTCCTGATCGACGATGCCGGGCGCAGTGCTCGCACCCTGGAACGCGTGGCCGATCGCCTCGGCGAGGAACCGACGAGCGTCCTGTTCGGCCCGCAGGCGCTGCGTCCGGGGCCGGGCGAGCCGGGCTTCGTGGCGCCTGCCGGGGGTGCGCAATGACCCGCGCCTGTTCGTGTCTGCGTCCGGGGGCCGCCATGCTGCTGCTGGCAGCCGCGTTCATGTTGTGCGCCTGCGGTATCGGTCCGAAGCCCCAGGCCGCGCCCGCCACCTGGGATTTCGGCCCGCCGCGCGCCGCAGCGCCGCGTCTCGCGCTCAAGGCGCTGGCTGTGGTGGAAGTCGCTGCGCCGCGCTGGATCGACAGCGTCAATGCGCACTACCGGCTCGGCTACGCCAATCCGGCGCAACCGCTGGCCTACGCCCAGACCCGCTGGGTGATGCCGCCGCCGGTGCTGCTCGAGGCGCGGCTCAAAGAACGCCTGGTGGCGGGCGGCGCGCTGCTGGGCGGCAGCGGGCCGTTGCTGCGCGTCGAACTCGACGAGTTCACCCAGGTGTTCGACAGCGAAAAGGCGAGCCGGGCAGTGGTGCGCGCGCGCGCCACCTTGATGAGCGGACGCGACGTGTTGCGCCAGCGCCAGTTTGTCATCGAAGAGGCGGCGGCTTCCCCCGACGCCCCCGGCGGGGTCGCCGCGCTGGCGCGCGCCACCGACCGTTTGGTCGACATCCTGCTTGACTGGGCCGGGGGCAGTTAGTGGTGCGCCCGCGCGGGTCGCCGCTGGCGCGCTCGCTCTGCGTGGTGTATTCGCTCCTGATCGTCTACGCCACCCTGCACCCGTTTATCGGCTGGCGTCATCTCGGGCTTTCGCCGATCGCCTGGAGCGAGGCGTGGCCGCGCGTGGTGCTGCCCTTCGATCTCGCCCTCAACACGGCAGCTTACATGCCGCTCGGTGCTTTCATTGTCCTTGCAGCCTGGCCGCGCCTCGGATTCGCCTTGTCGGTATTGCTGGCCGCGCTGACGGGCAGCCTCTTGTCGGCGTTGCTGGAATCGCTCCAGACCTACCTGCCGAGCCGAATCCCTTCGCTGGCCGATTTCGCCACCAACAGCCTGGGCGCGGCCTTGGGAGCGATCGGCGCCGCGCTCATGGTGGCGATGTTTGGCCGCGGGATTGTCGCGCGCTCATTCGACCGCTGGTTCGCCGACACACCTGACCGGGCACGCGCCCTGATCCTTGCGGGCCTTTGGCTGTTCGCCATCCTCTTTCCGGAGAGCATCCTGTTCGGCCATGGCAGCCTGATCGCCTGGATCGGCCCGGTATCGGGCTATCCGTTCACACCCGCCGAGTTCAGCCGGGTCGAATCGGCCGTCACTGCGGCCAGCCTGTTCGCCGCCGGATCGCTCGCCTTGCGTGCGCTCAACCCCGGCGCGCCACGCCTGCTTCCGGTTGTCCTCTTCCTCGCCGCAGCTTGTGCGTTGCGGACGCTGTCGCAGGCCATCCTGTTCCCGCCCGATTACCTGTGGTCGTGGCTGACGCCGGGCGCGCAACGCGGCCTGATGATCGGTGCGGCGCTGCTGGTGGCGACCCTGGCGCTGCCTTCGGCGATGCGCCTGGTGCTGATCGTCATCGCGGTGACGTTCTCGACCCTGACGGTCAACTTCGCGCCGCCCAATCCCTACTATCTCGCCACCGTGCAGGACTTGAACCCAGGGCGCTTCCTCAATTTCAACGGCTTAACCCAACTGGTGTCGGCGGCCTGGCCCTACCTGATCGGGCTTTACCTGCCGTTTGCGCTGGCCAGCGATACGCGTTCGGCCTAGCAGCCTGTCGGACTTGGGGAGCGTCGGCTACAAATCGGCCGCAGCGGTCCATTTTTCACCGCCTTCTTGCCCCATAGCCGGGCTATGGGACTGCGAATGCGGCAAAAACTGTCCTCGCTGGGGCCGATTTTCGCTTTCGACGCCCCAAGTCCGACAGGCTGCTAGCGACCTTGCAAGAGGCATGCCTTGTCGGCTGTCAGTCAGTCGTGGTAATCATCTTCGCGCTGGCGCCGAATTGCCGCCACAACGACTCGTGATTCATCGACTATTTCGAATAGTGCAACGTAGCCGGTCCCGCCAAACGGGATGATGAGTTCGCGCAGGAAGGGGCTTTGTCCAACCTTGCGGCAAGTAAAGGGCGATGACGTCAGTGTCGCTATGCCGGCACGCAGGGCTGCAAGCGCCTGTTCCGCCAATTCGACACTTCCGCTTGCCCGCGAGAGCTCTCTTTCCAGGACAAAATCGAACAAGCGCTCCACATCGGCTTCCGCCTCGCGGGTGAGGCTGACACGAAACGTCAACGTGCTTTCGCCGGCTTGCGGCGCCGGGCGGTGTCCAGCCGGCGCTGAAGCTTCGCGATGACCGCATTCGCGTCGACATAGTCCTGCGCAGCGCGGGCGTCTTCTAGCGAACGCAGCCCGCGTGAGACAAACTCGGCCTGCTCGCGCCGGCGCAACACACTGGCGCGCACCGAAGCTTCGACAAACTCGGACACCGTTTCGTGTTCGCCCAGAAGCGCTTCGACTTCCGTGCGCAATTCGGGCTCGACGCGGATCGCCGGAATGGTGGCTGATTTCATCATGGTAATTGTAATGCAATTGCGTTACATGTTTTTCTCCAAATGGCGTTGGTGCAACGAAAAATGTATCGCACAAGGCTTGTTTGGCGCACAACAAGGGAAAATTTTCCGCATCGCCTTGTCTATACTTGAGTGTCGCCACCACCCTCCGCCATGAGGTACGCATGAACGCTCCGGTCGATCCCAAGCTGCTCGAATCCGTCTCGCTCGACGACAAGTACACCCACGACAGCGGCACCGCCTTCATGACCGGCACCCAGGCGCTGGTGCGCCTGCCGATGCTGCAGCGAAAACGCGATCTGGCGGCGGGCAAGAACACTGCCGGCTTCATCTCCGGCTATCGCGGCTCGCCGCTCGGGGGTTACGACCAGTCGCTCGCCAAGGCGAAAAAGCACTTGAAGGAACATCACATCGTGTTCCAGCCGGGTGTCAATGAAGACCTGGCTGCCACCTCGATCTGGGGCACGCAGCAGGTCAACCTGTTCCAGGGCGCCAACTACGACGGCGTGTTCGGCATCTGGTACGGCAAGGGTCCGGGCGTGGACCGCTGCGGCGACGTCTTCAAGCACGCCAACATGGCCGGCACCTCGCCCTGGGGCGGCGTGCTGGCGTTGGCCGGCGACGACCACGGCGCCAAGTCGTCAACCACCGCGCATCAGAGCGAGCAAATCCTGATCGCGGTGTCGACGCCGATCTTCTATCCCGCCTCGGTGCAGGACATTCTCGACTACGGCGTGCACGGCATCGCCATGTCGCGTTACGCGTCGCTCTGGAGCGGCATGAAGTGCGTGACCGACATCGTCGAATCCGGCGCCACCGTGGACCTGAGCGCGGGGCGCATCACCCCGGTGATCCCGAGCGACGTCGAGATGCCGCCCGACGGGCTTTCGATCCGTTTCAATTTCATCGATTTTCTCGGCGAGGAAGCGCGCCTTCTCAACTACAAGCTGCCGGCGGTCAAGGCCTACATCCGCGCCAACAAATTGAACAAGGTCCTGTGGCGCGAAGCCGCGGGCGTCACGCCCACGCTCGGGGTGGCCTCCGCCGGCAAGGCCTACGCCGACCTGCGCCAGGCCTTGGCCGACCTCGGCATCAACGAGAAGGTCGCCGCCGACTTGGGTTTGCGGCTCTACAAGATCGCCGTGACCTGGCCGCTCGAAGAATCCGGCGTGCGCGAATTCGCCGCCGGCCTGAGCGAAGTCCTGGCGGTCGAGGAGAAGCGCCCGCTGATCGAATCGCAGTTCAAGGAAATCCTCTACGGCCTGCCCGGCGCGCCGCGCGTGACCGGCAAGGTGGACGACCTCGGGCAGGCGCTCTTGCCCCTGCATGGAGAACTCACGCCCTCGCTCATCGCGCGCGCGCTGGTACGGCGCCTGTTGCCGATGGCGCAGGGCGAATTGCGCGCGCAACTCGAAGCCCGCGTCGCCTTTCTCGACGCGCGCGAAGGCGCGCTCGCAAAGTCGGCGCCGATCGCCGTGCGCACGCCGTATTTCTGCTCCGGCTGCCCGCACAACACGTCGACTAAGGTGCCGCAGGGCTCGCGCGCGCTGGCCGGCATCGGCTGCCATTACATGGCGCAGTGGATGGACCGCGAAACCTCGACCTTCACCCACATGGGCGCCGAGGGTGTCACCTGGGCCGGCGCGGCCCATTTCACCTCCGAGAAGCATGTCTTCATCAACATCGGCGACGGCACCTACTTCCACTCCGGTCTGTTGGCCATCCGCGCCGCCGTATCCTCGAAGGTGAATGCCACCTACAAGGTGCTGTTCAACGACGCGGTGGCGATGACCGGCGGCCAGCGCCATGACGGCCCGTTGAACCCCTGGCTGATCTCGCAGCAACTGCATGCCGAGGGCGTCACGCCCATCATGGTGGTGACCGACGAGCCGGAAAAATACCCGGCCGGCACGCCCTGGGCGCCCGGCACCACGGTGCACCACCGCGACCTGCTCGACGCGGTGCAAAAGCAGTTGCGCGAAATGCCCGGCATCTCGGCGGTGATCTACGACCAGACCTGCGCTTCGGAAAAGCGCCGACGCAGGAAGATCGGCGAGTTCCCCGACCTGCCCAAGCGTGCCTTCATCAACGACGCGGTGTGCGAAGGGTGCGGCGACTGTTCGGTCAAGTCCAACTGCATTTCGGTTGAACCGCTGGAAACCGAGCTCGGGCGCAAGCGCAAGATCAACCAGTCGTCCTGCAACAAGGACTATTCCTGCGTCAACGGCTTTTGCCCGAGTTTCGTCACCGTCGAGGGCGGTGGATTGAAAAAACCGGTCAAGGCGAAGATCGAGGCCAGCCCGAAAGCCGGCGCGGACGCCACCGCCTTCCCGGCCTTCCCGGCGCCGGTGATCCCGGCGGTGACGCAGCCGTACAACATTCTCGTCACCGGCATCGGTGGCACCGGGGTGATTACCATCGGCCAGATCGTCGCGGTGGCCGCGCACTTGGAGGGCAAAGCGGCCCAGGTGCTCGACATGTCGGGCCTGGCGCAAAAGGGCGGGCAGGTCACCAGCCACGTGCAGATCGCGGCCTCCGCCGACGACCTGCACGCCACCCGCGTCGGCATTGCCGCGGCCGACCTGGTGGTCGGCGCCGATCTGGTGGTCACCGCCGGCCGGGACGTGGTCTCGCGCATCGGCGCCGGGCGCACCCGGGTGCTGGTCAACAGCACGCTTGCGCCCACCTCCGCATTCGTCCGCGACCCCGACTGGAAATTGCCCGGCGACGCGCTCGAACACGCGCTCATCGAGGCGACCGGGGCCGACGCGGTCTCGCTGGTGCCGGCCAACCGCATCGCCACCGCGCTCATGGGCGACGCGATCGCCACCAACATGTTCATGCTGGGCTACGCGTTCCAGAAGGGCACGATCCCGGTCGGCGAAGCCGCGCTGATGCGCGCCATCGAATTGAACGGCGTGGCGATCGACTTCAACAAGAAGGCCTTCGACTGGGGCCGCTACGCCGCCGTCGACAGCGCCGCAGTCGAGCGTATCGCCACACCCGCGCAGGTGGTGTCGATCGCACCGCGCAGGCAGGGTGACGCAGTGTTCTCGCGCAACCTGGAGGAGTTGGTGGCCAAGCGGGTCGAACTTCTCACCGCCTACCAGAACGCCGCCTATGCAAAGCAGTACAGCGATTTCGTCGACGAGGTGCGCACGGCGGAAGCCGCCAAGGTCGGCGGCACCCGGCTCACCGAAGCCGTGGCGCGCTACTACTACAAGCTGATGGCCTACAAGGACGAATACGAAGTCGCGCGGCTCTACACCGATCCCGCCTTCATGGAAAAGGTCAAGGCGCAGTTCGAAGGCGACTACAAACTGAAGTTCCACTTAGCCCCGCCGCTTCTGGCCAAACGCAACAGCCAGGGTGAACTGGTCAAGAAGCAGTACGGCTCGTGGATGATGAAGGCTTTCGACTTGCTTGCGAAGATGAAGGGCCTGCGCGGCACCGCCTTCGACATCTTCGGCAAGACCGAAGAGCGGCGCACCGAACGCGCCCTGATCGGCGAGTACCGGCAGACCGTGTCCGGGATGCTTGACGCCTTGTCGAAGGAACGGATTGATCGCGCCGTGGCGATTGCCTCGCTGCCGGAGGACATTCGCGGCTACGGGCACGTGAAAGAGCGACACCTGCAGGCCGTGCGAGCAACGCAGCAACAATTGCTCTCCGCCTATCGCGCAACCGAATCGGGCAGGTCCGAACAGGCCGCGTGAGCGCTCGGCACTTCCGGTTCGCGGCGTCTGTCCCAACGGACGCCGGAATCGCAGTGCAGCCATACGGCGATCATCGAGCCAGCAGTCCAATCGCGCGTCTGCCCCAACGGACGCCGGAATCGCAGTGCACTAGCGAACGCTCTTGACGCGCGCTGCAGAAGGGCGTAGAAGTTTCGCTCGTCAGGCCTTGATTTTGGCAAAAACTTTTTCCTCGGCTTGCGTGCGGCGGGTATTGGGCGCCGCATCGCGCCTTGAGTCGCCCCGTACCGGATAGCTGCGTTCCGGTTCTTTGCCTGGCAGTTGCGGCCCGCCGCCGCGTATCCAGTCGATCAGAAAAATGCACGGTGCGGCCGCTCACGGGGAGCGCTCGCCATGACACCGCCCGGTTAGAACTTCGTAGCGCGGGGCCGTCCAGCCCCAGCCAGGTTTCGCGCGCCATCGGCGCGATGCGATGCGTTTGTTCCGATATTCCTGTGGAGGTGGGTCATGAAGTCTGCCATTTATGCCATGTGCGGCAAGCGTGCACGCCGCGCGATGTTTGCCATCTTGTTGTGCGCCGGCATCCCCGGCGCGGCCCTGGCCGCGCTGGTCTCAGCGTCCGACTTGTTTCTGTCGCCCGTGCTGGTCCCGGAGGACGATTACGTGACCACGGGGCGCACGTTCAGCACGCCCGCCGAATCGCTGTCGCTCAGTTTTTCTCCCGGTGGCCATGCCCTATTGCCTGCGGGAGGATCGATCGTCGGCGCGCACATTTTGCCCCTGCTCAATCCCAATCCGGCCACCGCCATGGGCGAATACAGCGGCGCGGATCTCGCCGCGATCACATCGGGAAACTACGCGAGCTATTTCTTTCGCCTGCCCGGCACGCATTACGCTGCGGATTTGACCGCCGGTGTCCTGACGGTCGACTTCCACGCCTCCGGGCAGTACTTCGTCGGGGTCGACTATGTCTTCGGCGGCGCGGCCAGCACCGTCCTCTACCATGTCGAGGTCAACGACTTCTTCGGCGGTGACGGCGCTGCCGACAAGGCAGCGGTGTCGCGCAAGATCGACGGCCCCACTACCGACTTCAATGTAGTAAGTACGACACCGGTCGGCGACAACAAGTATGCCGACAATGCTGCGGGGGAAATCGCAGGCCGCCTCGGTGCGGGCCGGGTTTCGCGCGCGGGAACGCTGGCCGAAGCCTGCGCGCAGATCAAGGCGGCGTCGGAGAAGGCCGGCAAGAAACTCTCGGTCTCGCTGGTCGGTCATGGCCGGCCGGGCAGCATTCGCATCGGGACCGAGCGCATCAACAATGACGGCGACGGTGTGATGACCCCCAAGCAATTCCAGGACTGCATCGACAAGTATGTAAGCAAGATCGAATTCTGGAGTTGCAACACCGCGCAGGACGCGGCGGGCTCGCAGTTCTTGCGCGATTTCGCCGAATCGATCGGTTCGGCCTCCGGGTTCACCGTGACCACCACAGCAGCACAAACCTTTTGGGATACCAAGGCCGGCGTACGCGGGCTCGATACGATCACGGTTTCGGAACCCGGGGCGTTACTGCTGGTTCTTCTCGGGTATGCCCTTCTGATTCTGTCACGCGCGGGCTCGGATCGGTCCCGACATGCGCGGTTCAGATCGATTTTTTTTCGAGTCCCATCGCCGTCCGCTTGAATAGCGCCACGCGAACGCGGCCAGCGGCGTCACCTCCAGGTTGTCTCGTGCTGGATCGAAAGCGCGGTCCACGGAACGGCGACGCGGCTGAAGCTGTGTTCGTCGGCGCGGGCCACGAGGCGGGAAATTCGTTTCAGGTCCATTGCCGGATGAGATTGGCGGATTGGTGCAAAACGACGGATGCACGGCATTGGATGATGCGCCGGAGGCATTCGTTTCCCACCTGCATGCATTGGGCGCATGAACGCCGTATGCGGAAAACTTTGTAAGCTCAGAGGGGGCGTGCGTCGGGGGAGGCGCGCGGCATGAAGGTGGGCAATCCGGACAGCCCGATTCAGGAGTGCGGCGGCGCCGTCAGCGCTCCGCTCGTTCGCTGGTGCTAGGCCGCTCATCCGCTGGCGTGCTGTTCGGGGCCGCGCGCTTTTCGCGTGACAACGCCACCCGTTTGCGCAGTTCGGACTCGATGTGCTGCAGGGTTTGCGGACCTGCATCATGCGTCGGGCGTTCGAGCCGATCCTGCAACACCTGGGTCGGAACTTCCTCGATCGGACGCGCGATTTTCGTTCGCATCAGGCGTGCCGCATTGCGTGCTTCCCACCACAACCAGATGATCGCGCTGGTTGACAAGAGGGCGAAAAGCGCGACAAACAGCGCCACTGCGCGCAGATTGGCGGCAGTGCGAGAGGTCTCGTCCGGCGCAGGCACGTTCGGCGCCAGGATCAGCAAATGGCCCATGCCGCGACCGCCGGTCGTGATGGCGATCCTGCGCCCGGAGCGCAGCAATGGCTGGGGAACGGCTTCGCCCATCCGCGCGCCTTCAATGTCGCCGACTGCTGCAACGATCTTGTCGGCGGCATTGGTGATGAGCGCGCGCGACAGGTATTTGACGTTCTCGTAGTGCGCCAGGGTCTCCTGTACCTCGCCGTAGTCGCCACCGGCCAAGGTATGGGCCAGGCTCTCAACGACCACTGAGTCGGTCATCGCCCGAGCGTGCGTGATATCCGCGCGCAGGCCGGCGCTGGATTGCGCTGCCTCGGGCGCCACTGCCCAATGCAGCCACGCGGCAAGCGCGATGCAGGCCAGCATCGGCAGCGCCGCCAGGAGCGCCAGCGCCGTGGGCGGCCGATGGGACGCGGCACGCCGGACCTTCGGGGCAACCGTGCTTTGCGCCATGGTAGGCCGAACGAAACGGAATGCGCGGCGGCGTGCCTACTTCACCAACCCCATGGCGCGCCGGGTCGGCTCAAGAAACGGGTCGAGCTCGGCCATCTGCTTGTCGTCGGCATCGACAATCCGTGCCACCCCGGCGCCCTTGGTGAACGCGGCGCCGTCGACCGGGTCGGCGGGGAAGCCCTGGAACTGGCGGCGCAGCGCCTGGATCGCGGCCGGTCCAAGGCGCGGATGCGCCAGCACCACAAAATTGGGAATCTCCGCGATCTGCTCGACGATCACCAGACGGTCGGCGTCGGCCGCCGGAATCTGGCGGAACTCGCCGTTGCTCATGATGCCGGCGGCGGCTTCGCCGGTCAGAATCATGCGTCCGACACCGATGTCGGTGCGCGCAGCCTTGACTTCGAAGTCGCGGTCCTGCTGCAGGTTTTGTTTTTGCAGCCACTGGCGCGCGAACAGCGCCACCAGGGATTGCGGGTTCTGGAACACCATCGCCTTGCCCTTGAGATCGGCCGCCGACTTGATGCCGCCCTCCTTGGCGCCGATCAAGATTGCGCGGATGCGCGGCTCGTACAGCGCGATCGGCACCATGCCGCCGTCGAGCTGGGCGACCCGCCCGAGATTGGCGGCGATCACCGACAGGTCGTACTCGCCCTTCATGGTCGCCTCGAAGAAGGCACGGAAGTTGGCAGCGGTGACCACGTTGACCTTGTTCTTGTTGCTGCGCTCCAGATAGGCCTTGAGCGGTTCGTTCTGCGCCATCAGGGCGGGCGCCGGAATGTTGGGCAAGACACCCAGGGTGAGGGTGTCCGGCATGCGTGCCGGTTCGGCCGGTTTGGCTGGAGCCTCCGCCGGCTTCGGAGCCGGTTTTGCGGCCGGTTGCGCCGGTGTTCCTGCGGCAGGCGCCGCTGCCACGACTGGCACTGCCGCGCGCGCGGTGGCAGACCCCATCAGGCGCAAATAGGTGCTGCCGTCGGCGTCCTTGACCACCTCGAAACGGGTGCCCGGCAGGATCAGGTTGGGATTGGGCAGGCCGCTTTTCTGCGGGTGGTAGGCCTTGCGCCACAACTGGTTGCTGCCGGTCACCTGGGCGGAGATGCGGGCGAAAGAATCGCCCGGCTTCACTTCATAGACCGTACCCGGTGCGACCACAGGCACCGGCGCTGCCGCCGTTGCCGGGGCTTGTGCCAGTGCCGCCGGCGCCATCGACAGCGTGCCGATCGCCAGCAGGCCTGCCAGGGCTTTGGTAAAAGAAGTGTGCCGACAGATGCGCGCCGAAGCGCCATGAGAATAGGACAAGATGTTTCCTTCCGAGTGTATCGGCGCACCTGCATGCGAAGGACCATAAATGATCCGGATGCCACGCCGCTCAAACTCCCGCTGGTGCGCGTTTCGGCAAAATCCGAAGCGGCCGGCAGGATGTTTCCCCGCTACGACTTTAACCGTTTCCCGGCGTCATGGGAAGCGCGATGATGCCGTTGCATGACCTGCGCTTGTCATTGCGCAGACACATTCGGCGTGGGTTGAATTGCCCGCTGCGGCCAACCGGAGCCGCACCACTGATTGCGGGCGCGTAGCCAAAACGGAATCAGTCGACCTTGATATTGGCCGCGCGGATGATCCTGCCGTACTTGACGAAGTCGCGCTGCATCGTTTCGCCGAATTGCTCCGGCGAGATCGCCACCGCTTCAAGCCCCGACTCCTGATACTTCTGTTTCATTTCCACCGTCTGCAAGATCGCATTGACCTCGCGGTTGACGCGCAGGACGATCTCGCGCGCTGTGCCGGCCGGCATCACGATGCCCTGCCAGGTGAGCATCTCGAAACCGGGTACCGCCTCGCCCAGCACCGGCAGGTCGGGGAAGGGCTGGCGGCCGCGCGCAGTGTTGAGCATCGCGATCGGCTTGACCCGCCCGCCCCTGATTTGCGGGATCGCGGTGTTCGACACGTCGATCATCAGGTCGACATGGCCGCCGACCAGATCGGCCATGGCCGGCGCCGAGCCCTTGTAGGGCACTACCGTGATGTCGAGGCGGCCGTCCAGTTTCAACACTTCGCAGCCCAGCCCCAGCAGGATCGAACCGCCCCAGGCGCAACGTACCGGGCCCTTTTTAGCGCTGGCGTAGGCGATCACCTCCTGCAGGGTAGAAGGGCCGAACCCGGCGCCGGCGATCAACATGGCCTGCAACTGGTTCATCTGCACCACCGGAACGAAATCCTTCAGCGGGTCGAATGACAACTTGTAGAGATGCGGGTTGGTGACGAAGCCGGCCACCACGAACAGCATGGTGTAGCCGTCGGGGGCGGCGCGCGCGCCGGCCTCGAAGCCGATGTTGCTGTTGGCGCCGGGCCGGTTGTCGATCACCACCGACTGCCCAAGGCGCTCGCCCAGTTGCGGCGCGATCTGGCGCGCCACCGCGTCGGCCGGGCCACCCGGCGGAAACGGCACGATCCAGCGGATCGGTTTGGCCGGCCAGAGCTGTGCGGCGGCGCCGGCGGCGCAAGCGAGCAGCAGGCCGGCGATGACCTTGCGCAGCAAACGCAGCGGAAGCGGGATTGGGGGCGCGGAACATAGAGAAAGCGGGATTGGGGGCGCGGAACGCAGCGGAGGCGGGATCGGGGACGCGGAACGCGGCGGAGGCGGGATCGCGGGCGCATAACGCGGCGCAAGCTGGGGCGAGCGCACGGAACGTAGTGCAAGCTGGAGCAGGGGCGCGCAACGCATCAGGTGTCCTCCGCCCGGTTGGCGGGCAGGGCGAACAGGCTGGGCGCAAGAAAGGACAGGCGTTCGGCCGGCCAGGCGTCCTCGATGTCGTTGCCGTCCCAGCCCAGGTCGGATGGAATCGAGGCCTCCATGCACATCAGCGCCAGGTCGAACAGGCGGCGCTCGGGCGGCTTCAAAGTGTCCGGGTTGGCGGAGGGAATCCGGTTGAGGAAATCGACGATCTCCTCGATGCGCGGAAACACCGCGCCTACGAAACGGTCGAGTTCGCGCGGCGGCGTCGACACCCGCTTGTTGAAGCGGCCCGCCTCGTGCGCGATCGACCAGTCGGCGACCCATGCCTCCAGGGCCATGAATTGTTCCGGCAGGGACGTCATTGCGTCTCCCCCATCATGCGGTCGGTCACCTTGTAGTGGTGGCGCAGCGCCATCTCCTGGCGCGACAGCACCACCTCGTTCATCACCCCGGTGCTCAAGGCGGCCTGCTGCGCCTCCAGCGTGTTGAGGTCTTCGCGGAACACGTCGCGCACCCGCGCCCGAAAATACGAGCGGCTCAAGCGCTCGCCCAGGTTTTTCGGCTTGTAGGCCCAGGCCTGGTTGATGATCAGGGTGCGTCCGGCATCGAGCGGCCAGTAGGTGATTTCGTTGTGCCAGCAATTGCCGGTCAGCATCACCAGGTTGGGAAAGAACTCGACCACATCGAAGGCCCACTTGTCGTGGCGCGCCGAATTGACCCCGGGTGGCAGGCCGGTGCTGTCGAAATCGAAGGCCGGGATCATCAGGCGGCCGTACTTCGCCGCGATCTTCTCGCCCGGCACGAACACCTTGTCCGGGTTGCCCGGCGCCGAATAACGATGGTGGCGCTCCATGATCTCGATCTGCGGCCGGTGCCGCTCCGGGTTGGTGCGCCCGCCCTGGTAGTCGCGCGCGGTGCTCTTGTGCAGGTAGAGCGTGTGGTAGCCCTCGGTGAAGGAATTGACGCCCAGGTGCCAGTTGGTATTGACCACCGCCTTGAAGGCCGCCACCTTTTCGCGCGGCTCGAAATAGGCGTCGTACTGGCCGTGCAATTCGCCCAGCCACGCGGCAAGCGTGCAATGCGGCTGTTCTTCGAGATTGATGAAGATCAGCGTGTTCCACACCTCGCAGGTCATCGGGATCAGACCCAGTTTTTCCTTCGCGCAGCCCTCGAACTCCTTTTCGTCGGTGATGACCCTCAGGCGCCCTTCGCTGTCGTAGCCCCAGCCATGGAAATTGCAGGTGAAATGCGCGCGGCAGCCGCTGCCGTCGCGCACCAGCTTGTTGCCGCGATGGCGGCAGATGTTGTGGAACACCCGCACGCCGTCGTCCTGGCCGCGTATGACCAGGAGCGACATGCTGAAGGTGGGCAGCTCGTAG